>CAIMHL010000688.1 GCA_903840825.1 uncultured beta proteobacterium | reverse complement strand
TGTGCCCAGCGTGGGCAATGGCTCGGGCCTGTCGCGTGAGGACCGTATCAGCGCCCAGGCCTTGGCGCGCCTGCTGCAAAGCGCCTACCGCTCACCCCTGATGCCCGAGCTGATGGCCTCACTGCCCATCACCGGGGTGGACGGCACGCTTAAAAACCGCCGCTCAGTCGCCCAGAGCAGCGCCCACTTAAAGACGGGCAGCCTGCGCGATGTGACCGCCGTGGCCGGCTATGTGCATGGCGCCAGCGGCAAGCGCTACGCCTTGGTGGCCATCGTCAATCACCCCAACGCCAATGCGGCTCGAGCCGCCTTTGACGCCTTGGTGACCTGGTCTGTGAGCGACAATTGAGGTTTACCCTTACATTGCCGTCCCATGACCGCCTCCGCCCTCGCTGAAATCATCGGCTACCTGTCCGCCACCCTCACCACGGCCAGCTTCGTTTTGCAAGCCTGGCACACCTTTCAAACGCGTGATGTCAGCGGCATTTCTTTAGGCATGTACAGCGCCTTCACCGCCGGTGTTGGGGGTTGGCTTTTGTATGGATTCCTCATGAGCGCCTGGCCGATCGTGATTGCCAACACCGTCACCTTGTCTTTGGCGGTGACTATTTTGGGCATGAAGCTGCGGTATCGGTAAGCACTGCGCGGAGCGTTGCCGCCTCACTCAAAGCGCATATGGCCCAAGGGAATTTGCAGGGCGTTCCAGCTGGTGCTGCACCCGGTATTGGGGTACGAGAAGTCAAAAATGACTTGGCGCTTGGCATCTAGCCCAACCAAACGCGCCAACGTGCCGCCACTCACATAGGCATAGTTGACCAAGAGGGATTGGTTGCCTGCCTCATAAACGCTGGAACATACTTGGGACAAGACGGTTTGCCCATAGTCAAAGCGCCAAACCTCCTGTGCAGTGAGCGCAACAGGGTCAATGTCATAGGCAGACACAGCGCTGTAATTTCTGCCCTCACCCACGGGCGCCCCGCTGGGTTGGTTAAAGCTGGGCGCACCATTGTTGAAAAGCATGAGCAGCCCATCCGAGGTGATCGAGGTAGCGTGCTGTCCGATGGGGTAAAGCGCACCTGGCGGCAGGCGCACGGCTTTGGCACGCAGGGAGGCAAAGGTGTACCAATACTTGGCAGGGTCACCCAAAATCCAGATGATGCGTCTAGTGCTGTAGTCCACCTTGATGACGAAGTTTTCGCGGCTGGAAACAATGAGGCTGTCGTCCCGGGGATCATAGGTGGCCGAATTCATGTGAAACCAGTCAATTCCCGGGCGAATAAACGTACTCGGGTCATCGCCCTGGCCGCGCATATAGTCGCCAAGCAAGGCGGCAAAGTCCCACTCCTTCAGTATGCCTCCCGCGCTGTCGAACTCTATGGCTATGCTCTCCACGTTGGCGACGCCGTTGCTCAAACCATCCATATTGCCCAGCAAATAGTATTTGCCTGGGTCCAGGTTGTGGTGGAAGTTGGTGTAACTTGACGCGGCGAGCGCCTTTCTTTGAAGGGTCCCATCAAACTCAAGGCGGGAAAATTCAGTAGAACCCGGGGTGCCGACAATGAAGCCGTTGTCCAGAAAAGTGGATGACAACGAGTTCCCGATGCCCGTGCCCACCCAGCGTATGTCGCCATCACTATCGATCACTACGGGTGTTCCGTAGGCTGTTTTCAAGGCAAAAAAATCAAAGCCCAGCGCCTGTCCGGCAAGGCGTTTCTTGAGAATTGTGGGGCGGTCATAAATGGCGTTGGGATCGGTATAAGCGGGTGTTGTGATTGTGATTTCAAGGGTTTGCTTTGACTCATCGCTAAATTGAAGGGCCAAGGCCAAGCGATTCTGATAGCCCGCATAGAGACCGAATACGGGCAGCGTGATTTCATGACTCCCCGGATTGGCGTACCCGCGCCTGCTGAGCGCTTCAAGGGTGTAAAGCACGTCCACCGGTTTTGAAGCCGTTCCCGGCTTTGGGGAAATCTCAAATCGGACGGAGCGCAACTGGGCCAGACTGGTGCCTTTGAATGTCACAAAGCGGATGAATGGTGTTACGCCTTGCTGGCTTTCACTCTCAACAATGTCGCTACTTTGCGCCATCGTAGGCAGCGGTGCAGGTGGAATGCTGTCGCCGCAACCGACGACAAAAAACACGAGCAACAAGGTGGCCATCCATAGAGATGGTCGGGCCTGGATGTTTTTGATAGCCATGGTTTTCAACTTTCCCCAATTTTTTGGGATCTTGCGTTGAAAACAGCGAAAAAATGTTGTGGTTTATCAAGCTTGCCACGGGCGTGCACAGGCTAATTGCGGCGCTATGGACATTGATTAAGGCCCTCTGCAAAGCGCGTGGCGGGGGGCATGTTCACCGTCAACGGCATTGCGGGTGCAGTGGGTGCTGACCCGGTACCGAGCTACACCTGGGCGCAATTGGTCTCAGCGGCCGCGATCGGGCAAGTGTCGTGTGCTGCTCGTGATGGGGGTTTTGGGGTGGCGGTCATCACAAAAGCGGGCTGCACCAACTACGCCCAAGGCGGCTCTCGGGTCACCCTACCCATGGGTCCGGGCAATACCGTCGGTGCAGGCGATTATTCGGGTGCGCTGACAGAGCCTGTAGTCACCTAGGTCAGCAATTTTTTAGCCGCCAGTACCAATAGTCGGTTCACGGGGACCGAGTTGGTGACTGTGTTGGCCGGTGCCAATGAGCGCTGACTGTCACGTTAGGGCCCGCGTGCGGGGCTTTTTTCATTAGTGTTTAGCCGTGCCTGACTACACTGATCCCGATGAGCCCCCCTATCCAACCCGATCTCACGCCAAGCAGCCCTACCGCGTATTTCTGGCGCGGCGAGGCACTTCGCAGTCGGTGTGTGAGTGATGTGGTGTGGTCTGGCGTGGTCGATGCGCCGGCGCCCCCTGCACGACTCGTGACTGATTGGCGCAGGGATGTCGCATTGCGCTTATGCCTAGAGCCGGGCGATGTTGAAGAATTGTCTTTGGCGAGAGCGCGTGTCAGGTGGCCGGACTACAGCCTCTGCGTGCAGGCTGTGGCTGATTGGACGCGCGCACTCGGCTTGCAGGAGGTGCTGGCTAGCAGCGATGTGGCACTGATGGCCTGTCGCGGTGCGCGTTACCACTTTGACGCAGCCCAATATGGCGGCATGGCCTTTTGCAATCTCTTTCTAGGCGAAGACTGTGGGCTGGATTTGCATTTCCCGGCAGCGGGTCATCGAATCCCGCTGGTCAGGGGCACGGTGGTGATCTTCGATACGGGGCAAGCGCACGGCGTGATTGCGCGTAGCAGCGCTGGCTTTCAGGTGGCAGACTTCTCCTCTGAACAGGATTTGACCCAAATATTCCTGACCTGGGAGCTGCCTATCGAGCAGGCGGATGTCGCCCAATTGCTTCAAATCACCTTTGATACCGACCCTGCGACTGCTTTGCTTCTGGATGAAGAACAACTCTGGGTTAACGGCGCCCTGGCCCGTGTGTGCCCAAACTCTGGCGAATGGCGAGAATCCGAGTAGCCCGTCAACGGCTTGCCTCAAACAATTTGGCAATGCCGATTAGCACCCGGTAGTCATGGCCGTTGTCTGGAATGGCGGGGTCATAGCGGTGCGCTAAATAGGTCAGGGCTGGTTCTATTTGCTCAAGCGTCAGTCCAAGCTGGTGCGCCGCAGCGTGAAGGGCCTGGGCATCAGGGTGCTCGTAATCCTCGGCGTGTTCGGCCAACGACGACAAGGCGTACAAATACAAAGCCTCAAACGCCAGATCTGCTCTGGAGCGCCAAGGGGTGGCCTCGCGCAGCGCGTCTTTCATAAACGTATCGGCCAACTTGCGCCGCCCCTGCGATTTCATCTTTGTGTCAGTCATGGCTTAAGCAAAGCGTACCGCAGCCCGTTGCAGACGGTCACGCACGCCGTCCCACTCGGGCGTCTCGGGCGGGGTTTCAACCCAGATCTCATCCACGCCTTGCGTGTCCAAGGTACGCAGCACCGCAAAGAGTTGGTGGGCGGTGGCTGTAGCGTCTGCGGGCATGCGCTCTAGCTGCACCTGTTGAGACTCAGTTTTGAGTGGGGTGCGCGAATAGGTGGCCACGCGGGTAAGGGTGCGGTTTTCAACCGTGCCGAGGGCTGTCGTAGCCGCTGAAAGGTCAAGCGCAGCTTGCATCGCCCGGGCGTCCATCAAGCGCACTTTGGCTTTGGGGGCGTAGTGAGATTCAAGGGTGCCAGAGGCTCTTGGTGCAGCGGTGGCATGCTCAGGAAGCTCATCTTTTAGTAGCACCTTCAGCCCACAAGCTCTCTCCAACTGTGCTCGGCTAATCGCGCCCGGGCGCAGCAGTACGGGCACGCCCCGGGTGCAGTCGATGATGGTGGACTCAATGCCCACGTCGCAGGGGCCACCGTCCAAAATCAGCAAGTCAGCGCCAAACTCGCCCTGCACATGGGCA
>CAIMHL010000687.1 GCA_903840825.1 uncultured beta proteobacterium | reverse complement strand
GGTTCGAGCCCGCCGCCCCAAGACCCGCTACGTAATGGGCAAGCTGGCCAAACCACTGATGTTCATTCGTAAATACTTTGGAGACCGGGTCTTTGACATGGCCATCATGAGCCAGGCCAAATAAGTCACCCCCGCAACCTTTAGGAGCCGTTATGGTGAAACAGGCGACGCGATTCAGCGTGCAGATGAGCTGGAAGTTGCTTATTCTCGACATGGGCTACCAGCCCGCCGATGTGCTGGCTTGTAGCCGGCTACCGGGCGACCTGTTTGCGCGCAAAGACGCGACGCTCTCAGTGGCCGACTATTTCAATCTGTGGCACGGCCTGGAGCAGGTGGTGGGGGTGGATGAACTGCCCTTGAAGCTGGGCCAGGCCATTTCTGTGGAGGCGTTCGATCCAGCGCTATTTGCCTGTTTGTGCAGCCCCGATCTCAATACCGCTTTGCAACGGCTTGCTCAATACAAGCGCTTGGTTGGCCCCTTGACCATGGACGTGGACATTACCGCCAAAGGAACCCAGGTAACGCTGGCCTGCTATGGCTATACGTCGCCACTTCCGCGCAGCTTGGGCGCTGCAGAGTTGGTTTTCTTCACTCAACTGGCCCGGCTGGCTACCCGCGCGCGCATTGTGCCGCTGGCCGCGTCAACGCCAAATTTGCCGGGCAATGGGCCTCTTTTTGAGACTTTTTTTGGCTGCCCACTTGAACGATCAGACCGCATTCAGATTTGCTTTTCTGCGCAAGACGCCACGCGACCTTTCCTCACAGAAAGCCTGTCTATGTGGGAAGCGTTCGAGCCCAGTCTGCGGCAACGCTTATCGGCGCTAGATGGACAAGCCTGCACGACTGAGCGTGTCAGGGCCGTCTTGTTGGAGATGCTGCCCGCAGGGCTGAGTTCCATTGACGAGGTGGCACAGCGCCTGGCCCTGAGCAGAAGGTCGTTGCAGCGCCATTTGGGCGACGAGGGGGTGAGTTTTCAGGACGCTCTTAACAGAGTTCGCCAAGAGCTGGCGCAGCACTACTTGATCAACTCCACTATTTCACCCGGGGAAATTTCTTGGTTGCTTGGTTTTCAGGAAAGCAATTCTTTCATTCGTGCTTTTAGAGGCTGGACCGGCCAGACACCCGGCGCCTACCGGACAGGGGGTGCGCCTGGCGTGCCTAATCACCATTGAGCAAGTATTTCAAAACTCCAAAAGGACAGACAAATGATTAAGGAAATGACGGCTTACTTTGCCGGCGAAAAGCAGGAGAGTCTTCTCTTTATCGCCGTTGGCTTGCTTGCTATTTGCGTTGCTATTTGGCTGTGGAGCAACGGCCACCGGCTGCGCTTCATGGCCATTCCGCTGGTGACGGTTGCACTGCTGCAGTTGGTGGTGGGCGGTACGGTCTATCTACGAACAGATTCACAGCTACAGGGGCTGGTGGCCCAGTCTCAAACTGCTCCCGCACAATTCAAACAAGACGAAATGAGCCGCATGCAGATTGTGATGAAGAACTTCAACATCTACAAAACCGTTGAGATGATTTTGCTGGTTTTGGGTGTGGGACT
>CAIMHL010000686.1 GCA_903840825.1 uncultured beta proteobacterium | reverse complement strand
TAAAAAGGCTTTGAATTTGATTTCGGCATTGCACAAAATATCCGGATTGGGTGTGCGCCCAGCCTGGTATTCGCGCAAAAACTCGGCAAACACGCGGTCTTTGTACTCGGCGGCAAAGTTGACGTGCTCAATCTCGATGCCAATGACATCGGCCACTGCTGCGGCGTCCACAAAGTCGATGTTGGAGGCGCAGTATTCCGAGTCGTCATCGTCCTCCCAGTTTTTCATGAAGATACCGATGACGTCATAACCCTGCTGCTTGAGCAGCCAAGCGGTGACCGCCGAGTCCACGCCCCCGCTCAAACCCACCACCACACGCTGTCCTGAATTGTGCTTTTTCATAGGTGTGAGATTATCCCTGCCCCAGTCTGCCGAGCACTGCTGCATCGGTATAAATGAGCGCCATCGGGAAGCGCTGCCCCGCCAAGTAGTCTTCCATGCAGCGCAGCACCAGCGGGCTGCGGTGGCGCTCGCTGCTGGCGCGAATCTCATCGGGCGTCATCCACAAGGTGCGCACGATACCGGTGTCCAGCGAGCGGCCCATCTGCAACTCGCCCAAGGTGCCACAAAAGGCAAAGCGCAAATAGGTGATGTCTTCGCCAGTGGCTTCGCGCTGAAAACGCGACAGGTAAACGCCCACCAGGGCGGTGGGTGTGAACGGGTGCGCGGTTTCTTCCAGCGTCTCACGGGCACAGCCCTCAGCGGGCGATTCGCCGGGGTCGAGGTGGCCGGCCGGGTTGTTGAGGCGCAGGCCTTCGGGCGTGTGCTCTTCAACCAGCAAAAACCGGCCGTCGCGCTCCACGATGGCCGCTACGGTGACACTGGGTTTCCATCGATGATTCATACGTGATTATGCGCAAATTTGACACAGACACGCCGCTTGACAAACGCGCGACTCCTCTGGTTTGACCTGATTAAAAAGACAAAAAACTCATGTAAGCTTGAGGTCAGGTCCAATTTCGACAACCACCTACTTAGGAGCCTGCTCATGCAGACCGGCGCACCCACAGAAAAACAAGTGGGAGACACTCACACACCCCCAGGCTTGCCCTCGGGCACAGCGCAACGCATTGGCGTTCCGCGGGAGATTTTCCCAGGCGAAAAACGTGTCGCCACCATGCCCGAAGTGGTGCAAAAGCTGATCAAGCTCGGGTTTACGGTCTCCGTTGAATCCGGCGCCGGCGAAGAGGCCAATGTCAGCGACGAGGCTTACCGCGCTGCGGGCGCCACCGTCATTGAAGGTGCCGCCAAACTTTGGGCCAGCTCAGATATCGTCTTTAAAGTACGCGCCCCCACAGCCGACGAAGTGGCGCTGATGCGCGAAGGCAGCTCGCTGATCAGCTTTATCTGGCCCGCGCAAAACCCCGAGCTCATGCAGCAACTCGCGGCTAAAAAGGTCACCGTGCTGGCGATAGATGCCCTGCCCCGCATGCTGAGTCGGGCGCAAAAAATGGACGCGCTGACCTCCATGGCTGGTGTGACCGGCTACCGCGCGGTCATTGAAGCGGCCAACGCGTTTGGCCGCTTTTTCAACGGCCAGATCACGGCGGCAGGCAAAGTGCCCCCCGCCAAGGTCTTTATCGCCGGTGCGGGTGTGGCCGGTTTGGCCGCTATTGGCACCGCTGCAGGCTTGGGCGCCATCGTGCGCGCCAACGACACCCGCGCAGAGGTGGCCGATCAGGTGACGTCTTTGGGTGGTGAATTCGTCAAAGTAGATTTTGAGGAAGAAGGCGGCGGCGGCGGCGGCTATGCCAAGGTCATGAGCGAGGGTTTCCAGCAGGCCCAGCGCGCCATGTACGCCAAACAGGCCCGGGAGGTGGACATCATCATCACTACCGCGCTAATTCCCGGAAAACCCGCGCCCAAGCTGATCACAGCCGAAATGGTCATGAGCATGAAGCCAGGCAGCGTCATTGTGGACATGGCCGCCGAACAAGGGGGCAATTGCGAGCTGACCGAGCCGGGCAAGGCCGTCGTCAAACACGGTGTCACCATTGTGGGCTACACCGACCTGGCCTCGCGCCTGTCCACGCAGTCGTCCACGCTTTACGCCAACAATCTGTTTCGCCTGACTGAAGAGCTGTGCAAAACCAAAGACGGCGTCATCAACGTCAATATGGAAGACGATGCCATTCGCGGCCTGACGGTGGTGAAAGACGGCCAGATTACCTGGCCAGCCCCCGCCCCCAAATCGGTACCAGCTGCCGCAGCCAAACCGGCAGCATCTGCAGCGCCTGCTGCCAAGAAAGCGCACGGCCACGGCGGGGCCAGTGAACCCATGGCGGGCAATAAGTTGGCCATCATGTTTGGTGTGACGGCGGCCTTGTTTTGGTTTATCGGCGCCAATGCACCTGCAGCCTTTTTGGGCCACTTCACGGTGTTTGTACTGGGCTGTTTTATTGGCTATATGGTGGTCTGGAACGTCAAACCGGCCCTGCACACACCCCTCATGAGCGTGACCAACGCCATCAGCAGCATCATTGCCATTGGGGCGCTGGTGCAAATATCACCCATCACCGGGGCTGCTGGGCGCCCTGATGAGTTGATTCGCTGGATCGCGGCGGGGGGCATTGTGCTTACTGCCATCAATATGTTCGGCGGCTTTGCCGTGACCCAGCGCATGCTGGCCATGTTTCGTAAATAAGGGAGACGCTTGATGTCTGCAAGTCTGGCTACGGTCTCCTACATTGGGGCCACGATTCTTTTTATCCTGAGTTTGGGCGGTTTGTCCAACCAGTCCACCGCGCTGCGCGGCAACCTGTACGGCATGATCGGCATGGCCGTGGCTGTGCTGGCCACGGTGCTGGGTCCCAAGGTGAGCGGGTTTACCAGCTATGCCTGGATTATTGGCGCCATGCTGGTGGGCGGGGCCATTGGCCTGTACGCCGCGCGCACAGTGCAAATGACGCAAATGCCCGAGTTGGTGGCCCTCATGCACAGCATGGTCGGCCTGGCCGCGATGCTGGTGGGCTTTGCCACCTACATTGACACCTCCATCCCCCTGAGCGGGGCCGAGAAAGCCATCCATGAGATGGAAATCTACATCGGCATCCTGATTGGTGCGGTGACCTTTGCCGGTTCGGTGGTGGCTTTTGGCAAGCTGTCGGGCCGCATTGGTGGCAAAACCCTGCTCCTGCCAGGGCGCCATTACATGAACCTGGTCGGTTTGTTGGTCGTCATCTATTTTGGCCGCGAGTTCTTGAACGCGCCCACCATGGAAGCTGGTATGACGCCACTGCTGGTGATGACTGTCATTGCGCTGCTGTTTGGCGTGCACATGGTGATGGCCATTGGCGGTGCCGACATGCCGGTGGTGGTGTCCATGCTCAACAGCTACTCCGGCTGGGCCGCTGCGGCCACCGGCTTCATGCTGTCCAACGACCTGCTGATTGTGGTGGGCGCGC
>CAIMHL010000685.1 GCA_903840825.1 uncultured beta proteobacterium | reverse complement strand
CGAATACGCCATGCGCGGCAAAAAAGGGGTTCGGGTCTTCATGACCAGTCCTTATGGGCGCATGAGCCCGTTTCAGCAAGCGCAAATGTTCAGCCTGATGGATGAAAACATCCATAACATTGCCGTTGACGGCGTGTTTGACGATTGCCAGGACATGGTGAAAGCCGTCTCCAACGACTTGGAATTTAAGCGTCAGTTCAAGATTGGCACGGTCAACTCCATCAACTGGGGTCGGTTAATGGCGCAGGTGGTGTACTACTTTGCTGGCTACTTTCAAGCCACTCAAGCAAATACCGAAAAAGTCAGCTTTACCGTACCGAGCGGCAATTTTGGCAATGTGTGCGCCGGTCACGTCGCCCGCATGATGGGACTGCCCATCGATAAGTTGGTGGTGGCGACCAACGAAAACGATGTGCTGGACGAATTCTTTCGTACCGGCATTTACCGCGTGCGCAGCAGTGCCGACACGCATGAAACTTCAAGTCCTTCGATGGACATCTCCAAAGCCTCAAACTTCGAACGCTTTGTGTTTGACCTGTTGAGTCGCGATGGCACCCGAGTCAATGTGCTTTTCAACCACGCCTTGGCCCAAAAAGGCCAATTCGATTTGTCTGGCGACCCCGTGTTCAGCGAAGCGGCAACCCGCTACGGCTTCGAGAGTGGGAAAAGCACGCACAGTGACCGTTTGTCGACCATTCAGGATACCTACCAGCGCTTTGGCACTATGGTAGACACCCATACCGCCGATGCGGTCAAGGTGGCGCGTGAACACCTGAGCCCAGGTGTGCCAATGGTCATTCTTGAAACGGCGTTGCCCATCAAATTCGCCTCCACTATTGTGGAAGCACTGGGCTTGGAGCCACACCGCCCTGCCAAGTTTGAAGGCATAGAAGCCTTGCCAAAGCGTGTCATCCGCATGGCCGCTGATCCGCAGCAGGTCAAAGACTTTATCGCACAGCACTGCGCATGAAGGTCATTGGCTTTGCCGGTTTCTCGGGCTCTGGCAAGACCACCTTGGTGGAGGCGTTGATACCTATATTGCGACTGGCGGGCTTGCGTGTCTCAGTCATCAAGCATGCGCACCACCGGTTTGATATTGATCATCCGGGTAAAGACACTTTTCGCCACCGTGAGGCGGGTGCCTTTGAGATTGTGGTGGCCTCGGACATTCGTCTTGCCCTGCTGCGCGAGTTTGAGCAGCCAACCCAACTCTCGGTTCACCAGTTAATTGCCGAGCTTTATGATGGCGTGGACTGGGTTTTGGTCGAAGGCTTCAAGGATGCCGATTTGCCAAAGATAGAGGTGTGGCGCTCCACTTCACAAAAACCCGCGCGCTACATTCATGATGATTTCGTCGTGGCCATAGCCACTGATTCGCCTGACCAACTGCCCGATGCCACCCAGCGCCCAGTGCTCGATCTTAATGACCCTTCTGCTGTCGCCGATTGGCTTATGGCCAACGGTGAGCGCTTTGCCTATCAATCGGATAACTACGCATGACCTCAGCGCGCGCCCCTTTGAAATCCCTGGACGAAGCACTGACCGAGTTGCTTTCTTTTGCAACGGTGTTGGAAGACTTTGAGTCGGTTTCAACCTTCGATGCCGATGGTCGCGTGTTGGCGCAAGACATCACCTCTGGCTTGCAAGTGCCACCCCAGGACAACAGCTCGATGGATGGTTATGCCGTGCGTTGTGCTGATGTGGCGCAGGCCACAGGGCCTTTGCCCGTGTCGCAGCGCATCGCCGCTGGTAGCGCCGGAGCGCCCTTGCTCCCCAACACAGTGGCCCGCATTTTTACGGGTGCGCCTATTCCAGTGGGCGCCGATGCAGTGGTGATGCAGGAAGACTGCACGCTAGAAAATCCAGACAATCCTGCGCTGAGTGGTCTGCGTATCAATACCCTCCCTCAGTCTGGGCAGTGGATTCGCCGTGCCGGTGAAGATGTGAAGATGGGTGCAGTGGTACTACAAAAAGGAGAGCTGCTTAAGCCCGCCGCACTTGGTCTGGCGGCCAGTATTGGCATGGATTCATTAAGTGTCACACGCCGCCCTCGTGTGGCCCTCTTTTCAACCGGTGACGAGTTGGTGATGCCAGGTGCCGTGGCCCCAGAGCACATGAAACCCGGTGCCATCTACAACTCCAACCGTTTTTTTCTGCGCGCCTTGTTGCGCCGTTTAGGCTGCGAGGTGACTGACTTTGGTATCGTGCCGGACCGACTCGACGCCACGGTTGCGGCACTGGAGCAGGCTGCCCAAAACCACGATTTGATTTTGACCAGCGGTGGCGTCTCTGTGGGTGAAGAAGACCACATCAAACCCGCCGTGCAATCCTTGGGGGCCCTCAATTTGTGGCAAATCGCCATCAAGCCAGGTAAGCCCTTTGCTTATGGCCAAGTTCATGGGGCTCACTTCATTGGTTTGCCTGGCAACCCGGTTTCTAGTTTTGTGACCTTTTTGCTCTTGGTTCGCCCCTTTTTGCTCAAACTGCAAGGCGTGGTTCAAGTTGCTCCAAAATCAATCGCTGTCCAAGCAGATTTTGATTGGCCCAAAGCTGATAAACGTCGTGAATTTTTACGCGTGAAGAGAAACGCCTCAGGCGGACTCGATCTGTACCCCAACCAAAGTTCGGGTGTCTTGACTTCTGCAGTTTGGGGGGATGGCTTGGTGGACAACCCGCCCGGCCAAACCATTCGCATAGGTGATCCGGTTCAATTTATTTCGTTTAACGAGGTGCTGGGATGAAGGTCCATGTCAAATATTTCGCCAGCATTCGGGAATCCATCGGGTCAGCCAGTGAACCGCTGGAAACATCGGCTGCCACATTGGGATTGTTGCGAGACCAGTTGATCGCACAAGGTGGCGCTTATGCAATTAGTTTGGCGCGAGGCCAGGCGGTTCGCATGGCTATCAACCAAGTCATGAGCGAAGAAACTGCTACTTTTTCCGAGGGTGCCGAAATTGCCTTTTTCCCACCTGTGACCGGCGGCTGACCATGAGTGCCCTGCCACAGTCTCCCCGTGTTTTCATTCAAACCGCTGACTTTGACCTGAGTTTTGAGGTCGACCTCTTGCGTGCCCAAAACCCTGGCGTGGGCGCCATCTGTAGCTTTGTCGGCACCGTACGTGACAGTACCGCAGGTGTACCGGGCAGTATCAGCAGCATGGAGTTGGAGCATTACCCCGGAATGACTGAAAAATCAATCGAAGCCATGATTGATGCAGCCCACAAGCGCTTTGATATTTTGGGTGCGCGGGTCATTCACCGGGTGGGTTTATTGCAACCCTTGGACCAAATTGTGTTGGTGGCCGTGACCTCTGCCCACCGGGGTGAGAGCTTTCAGGCGTGTGAGTTTTTGATGGACTACCTCAAAACCCAGGCGCCTTTTTGGAAAAAAGAACAGACTCCAGAAGGTGCCCGTTGGGTAGACGCCCGCGTGACCGATGATGCGGCATTGGCCAAATGGGGGCTTGCCTCCTCAAATTTCCCCACTCTGGTTTGACGTTTCTGCTTGTTGCTTCAAGCTCGTTCTATTGACCCCTGTCAATAGTTGGCTAGCGCCATCGCAAGAACACTTGAAAATTGAGCTGTAAGCTCCAGTTGATACCCAACTGGAGTATTTAATGCGCATCGACAAACTCACTACTAAATTTCAAGAAGCCTTGAGCGAAGCCCAGACGCTGGCACTCGGCAATGACCATGCCTACATAGAACCAGCCCATGTGCTGGTGGCCATGCTCAAGCAAGATGACGGCCCCAAAGCGCTGCTGCAACGGGCAGGCGTTAATGTATCTGGTTTGTTGGCAGCGGCTGAAACCGCTATGAAAAAATTGCCGCAGGTACAAGGCCATGAGCAAGTACAGGTTGGGCGCGACATGGTGTCGCTTTT
Organism: uncultured beta proteobacterium; assembly: GCA_903840825.1. Classification (GTDB taxonomy): domain Bacteria; phylum Pseudomonadota; class Gammaproteobacteria; order Burkholderiales; family Burkholderiaceae_C; genus Rhodoferax. Next base: position 4,672 of record CAIMHL010000685.1, on the reverse strand, counting down.
GCAAGCCGCTGAAAAGGAATCCATCAAGCGCGGCGACCAGTTCGTCGCGGGCGAGCTGTTCTTGCTTGCCCTCACGGACAGTAAGCAAGACATTGCCAAGCTTGTAAAAGACAACGGCCTAACCCGCAAGTCCCTTGAGTCAGCGATCGACGCGGTGCGGGGTGGTCAAAACGTTGACAGCGTTGATGCCGAGGACCAGCGCGAGTCACTTAAAAAATACTGCGTTGACCTGACCGAACGTGCCCGCATGGGCAAACTGGACCCCGTGATTGGCCGTGATGATGAGATTCGACGCGCTATTCAGGTGCTGCAGCGCCGTACCAAAAACAACCCGGTGCTCATTGGCGAGCCTGGCGTGGGAAAGACGGCTATTGTGGAGGGCTTAGCCCAGCGCATCGTGGCCGGTGAAGTGCCGGAGTCGCTCAAAGGCAAGCGGGTTTTGTCACTGGACATGGCGGCACTGCTGGCCGGGGCCAAATTTCGCGGCGAGTTTGAAGAGCGGTTGAAAAATGTCCTGAAAGACTTGGCCAAAGACGAAGGCCAAACCATTGTTTTTATTGATGAGCTGCACACGATGGTGGGTGCGGGAAAAGCCGAGGGCGCGATGGACGCGGGCAATATGCTTAAGCCCGCCTTGGCCCGCGGTGAGTTGCACTGTGTGGGTGCCACCACACTGGATGAATACCGCAAGTACATCGAAAAAGACGCAGCTCTTGAGCGTCGCTTTCAGAAAATTTTGGTGGGCGAGCCCTCGGTAGAGGCCACCATTGCTATTTTGCGTGGGCTCAAAGAGCGCTACGAGTTGCACCACGGCGTGGACATCACCGACCCCGCTATTGTGGCTGCTGCAGAGCTGAGCAATCGCTACATTACTGACCGCTTTCTGCCCGATAAGGCGATTGATCTTATTGACGAGGCGGCCTCAAAAATTAAGATCGAGATGGACTCCAAACCCGAGGTGATGGACAAACTTGACCGTCGCTTGATTCAGTTGCAAATTGAACGCGAAGCAGTGAAAAAGGAAAAAGACGAGGCCTCGCAAAAGCGTTTTGAATTGATCAACGAAGAAATTACCAAGCTGCAAAAAGAGATTGCCGACTTGGATGAGATCTGGAAGGCTGAGAAAGCCAGCGCTCAAGGCAGCGCCCAGGTGCGTGAAGACATCGATAAATTGAAATTTCAAATTGAAGAATTCACCCGAAAAGGCGATTTCAACAAAGTGGCCGAGTTGCAGTACGGCAAGCTCCCCGAGCTTGAAAAGCGTCTGCAAGAAGTACAAGCCAAAGAGGCCACAAGAGGCGAGGGCGCTGCACCGCGCTTGCTGCGCACCCAAGTGGGCGCTGAAGAAATTGCTGAAGTTGTGAGCCGTGCCACCGGTATTCCCGTGAGCAAAATGATGCAGGGCGAGCGCGACAAGTTGCTGCAAATGGAGGCCAAGTTGCACCAGCGCGTGGTCGGGCAAAACGAGGCCATTACGGCAGTCGCCAACGCCATTCGCCGCTCAAGGGCCGGCTTGTCTGACCCCAACCGCCCAACCGGCAGCTTTTTGTTTTTGGGACCGACAGGCGTGGGTAAAACCGAGCTTTGCAAAGCATTGGCCGGGTTTATGTTTGACTCCGAAGACCACTTGGTGCGCATCGACATGAGCGAGTTCATGGAGAAGCATTCGGTGGCGCGCCTGATTGGCGCTCCACCCGGCTATGTGGGTTACGAGGAGGGCGGTTATTTGACCGAGGCCGTCCGCCGCAAGCCCTACAGCGTGATCTTGCTTGACGAGGTGGAGAAAGCGCACCCTGATGTGTTCAACGTGCTGCTGCAAGTGCTTGACGACGGTCGCCTGACTGATGGTCAGGGCCGCACGGTAGACTTTAAAAACACCGTGATCGTGATGACCAGCAACATCGGTTCCCATTTGATCCAAAGCATGGTGGGCCAAGACAGCGAGGACATCAAGGATGCCGTCACCGGTGAACTGAAAAACCATTTCCGCCCAGAATTTTTAAACCGCATTGATGAGACCGTGGTGTTCCACGCCCTTGATGCCTCGCACATTACTGAAATCGCAGGTATTCAGATTCAGGTGTTGCAAGCGCGTTTGGCCAAAATGGAGTTGACGCTAGAGGTCTCGCCTGCAGCGCTGGCCGAGCTTGCCAAGGTGGGCTTCGATCCTGTGTTTGGCGCCAGACCCTTGAAGCGCGCCATTCAGCAGCGTATAGAAAACCCGTTGTCCAAATTGCTGCTGGAAGGTCGCTTTTTACCCAAGGACGTGATCCCGGTGGATGTGGACCCCATTCGTTCGCCGGGGCAGTTCAGTTTTGAGCGGGTGGTGAGTCGGCCAAGCTGAGTTCGACTGGGCGGCAAAGCTTGGTAGCGCCAAAACTTTGCTGCACATTTTGCGTGCTGATTCGGACTAAATAAATGCTATTGTAAAAATAGCTGCTTAAGCAAGTCCCTATTGAAGGGATGGCAGTTTCATCAATAACCATCTAGGTCCTATTAGTCAAGAGTGGGACATGGATGGGCGTTAATGATTGCTATCTGCTTTACGATAGGCTGATGACTTCATTGACCCGCGACCTTCCCATCACAGTTCCACTCAGGCAGGATGCCGGCATCATTGGTCTGGTAGGCCTTGCCCACGCGAGTTCGCACTTCGCGCATCTGTTATTGCCCTTGATGTTTCCTGTGTTCATGGACGAATTTGGCTTGAGCTATTCGGAGCTGGGTTTATTGATGACCTGCTTCTTCGTTGTCTCCGGAATCGGGCAGGCTACGGCGGGCTTTGCCGTTGACCGTTTCGGGGCGCGGCCTTTGCTTTTTATCTCATTTGTACTTTTGGCAGGTGCCAGTTTTGCGGCGTCTTTGGTGACGGGCTATTGGGGGTTGGTGGGTGTGGCTGCGTTGGCTGGCTTGGGTAACTCCACCTTTCACCCGGTTGATTTCACTATTTTGAACCAACGTGTTTCATCTGCTCGCCTAGGCTATGCCTTCAGCGCTCATGGACTGACCGGAAACTTGGGCTGGGCCGTTGCGCCCTTGTTTTTTGCCACCCTCAGCAGTCTTTATTCATGGCGCACGGCTTACATGGCGGCAGGTTTTTTGTATGTCGTTATTTTCTTTGTGCTTTATATCAACCGCGATAAATTGAGCACGAAAGTGCATGCCCGCCCCACGCATGCCAAGGCTGAGCACGACCTCGCCTTCATGAAGCTGCCCGTTATTTGGTGGTGCTTTGGCTTCTTTTTGCTCTCCACCATGACGCTGGCAGTCGTTCAAAGCTTTTCCGTCTCCATTCTCAAAGCCATGCATGGCCTGAGTTTTGAAGCAGCTACCCTGACCCTGACCGCCTATATGCTGTGTGGGGCTGTTGGTATGTTTGTGGGGGGATTTGTCGCCACACGCACCACCCACAGCGACCGAGTGGTAGCGGTCGCTATGGGTTTTGCGGCTGTTTTACTGGCTTTGTGCGGTACCGGTATCTTTGGTGCGACGGGCACGATGGTTGTTTTAGCAGGAACCGGGTTCGCGGTGGGAATCGGCGGCCCTTCGCGAGACATGATGATCAAAAGAGCAACCCCGGTGGGTGCCACCGGGCGTGTTTATGGCACGGTGTATTCAGGGCTCGATGTGGGTTTTGCCATCTCCCCTGTTTTGTTTGGCACCTTCATGGACAAGGGGTGGTACGGCGCCACTTTAGGTGGAGCTGCTGTGGTACTTCTGCTGAGTGTCGTGGCCGCTTTGGGCGTGGGCCAACGGACAGCCGTCAAACCAACATTTAGTATTTAAGGCGGATTGAGACGATGACTTTAAAAATAGCTGGCCATTTGTTGGTCGAATGTCTGGTGGCCCAAGGGGTCACTCACGCCTTTGGGGTGCCTGGGGAAAGTTACTTGGCTGTTCTGGATGGCTTCCACCTGCATCGGGATCACATCAAGTTCATCATCAATCGCCAGGAAGGAGGCGCTGCCTTCATGGCCGAAGCGCATGGTAAGCTGACCGGTCGTCCAGGGATCTGTTTTGTGACGCGCGGCCCAGGGGCTACGAATGCGTCCATTGGTGTCCACACTGCTTTTCAGGACTCCACCCCGATGGTGTTGTTTGTGGGTGATGTGGCCAGCGACACGCGGGACCGTGAAGCCTTTCAAGAGGTTGACTACCTGAGCTTTTTCGGACCCAGCACCAAAGGCTTTGCGAAACGTGTGGAGCGCATTGACGACGCTCGGCGAATTCCCGAGTACGTAGCGCGTGCCTTTGCCACGGCGATGAATGGACGTCCGGGTCCGGTAGTTTTGGTACTGCCAGAGGACATGTTGACGCAGGCCATTGAGGCGCATCCGGTGACGGGACTTTTTCCTCAAGCATTGGCCCGAGTCAAGCCGGTAGAAGCCTGGAGTGATCCAGGATCACTGCGCAACTTGCGTGAAATGTTGATGGTGTCAGAGCGTCCGTTGGTGATTGCAGGCGGTGGCGGCTGGACGGTTCAAGCCGCTCAGGCCTTGCAAAGATTTGCTGAAAATTGGAAATTGCCTGTAGGGAATGCGTTCAGGTTTCAAGATACCTTTGATAACCATCACCCGCTCTACGCGGGCGATGTGGGGATCGGTATCAATCCCAAGCTTGCCGCTCGCATCAGACAAAGCGATCTGATTATGGCCATTGGACCCCGCTTGGG
>CAIMHL010000684.1 GCA_903840825.1 uncultured beta proteobacterium | reverse complement strand
TAGAGCCCAGCTATGTCTCGCAGGGAAACCAGCAACCAGCTCTTCACCGTGCGGCTGAACGCATGGCTGCGCCGGTGGGTTTGCAGCGCCAGTTTCCCCATTTACGCCTGCTTTTCACGGGGGGGGAAGGGGAGTTGTTTACCCAAGGCATGAGCGAAGCCGAGCGGGCAAAGATTTTCTTTGACAGTTTGGGCGTACCGCGAAGTAGCGTGGTTTATGAGTCAGAATCGCGCACCACTTTTGAGAACGCCACCTTAAGTGCCAGTTTGCCCAGCATCTATCCATCACAGCCTTGGCTGCTCCTGACCTCGGCCTACCATATGCCGCGCGCTTTTGCCGCGTTCACAAAGGCGGGCTGGAATGTGACACCTTACCCGGTAGATTTCCAGTCGGGTGAGGCCACCCCTTGGTCACAGTATTCGATGGCAGCAGGCGCCCGAAAGTGGAAACTGGCCCTGCATGAAATTTTTGGCTTGTGGGCCTACAAACTACTCGGCCGGGCCTAAGTAGGCGCAGGGGCAGGCAAACGGGTTGCCAAGACTTTATCGATGCGCTTGCCATCGAGGTCCACCACCTCAAACAACCAGCCACTGCAGGCAATGCGCTCTCCCACTTCAGGTAAATGTCCTGACACGGACATGAGTAAACCGGCCACTGTGTTGTAGCGGCCACGGTCTTCGTCAGGCAAATCGTCCAGCGCCAGCCTGACTTTTAATTCGCCCACAGGAATCAAGCCATCCAGTAACCAGGAGCCGTCTTCGCGCAGCGTAGCCCAGGCATCAATCAGTGCACCGGGCTGCAATTCGCCGGTGATCGCCTCCAGCAGATCACGCGGGGTTAGCAGGCCTTGCACTACACCGTACTCGTCCACCACAAAAACAAAGCGCCCCGCCTTGGCGCGAAACTGCTCCAGCAGCTCCATACCGCTCAAGGTTTCGGGCACAAAGGAAGCGGGCGACACATAGGTCTCCAGCGTGCCGGGGGCATCAAACCCCAATTTAAGCAGTTGGGCAATGCTGATGATGCCCAGCACATCGTCCAATGAGCCCCTGCACACGGGATACCAAGAGTGCGCGCCTTTGTCGCCCCCAGCCCCGGCTTTGCCCAAGCTCTGTGCCACGGTCTGAGAGGCCTCCAGCCATTGCACATCGGTGCGGGGCACCATGAGCGAGGTGAGTGGCCGGTCGTCGAGTTGAAACACGTTTTGCACCATTTGGTGCTCATGTTGCTCAATAACACCGGCGTCAACGCCCTCCTCCAGGCTGGCCGTTATTTCCTCTTCGGTCACGGCGCGGGCGGCATTGGTGTCAATGCGAAGCAGCTTCAAAACCGCCGCTGTGGTGCCTGAGAGCAACTTGACAAAGGGACCCGCCGCCGTGGCCAGCCACAGCATGGGGCGCGATACATAGCGCGCTACGGGCTCGGGGTACAACTGCCCAATACGCTTGGGCACCAGCTCGCCAAAAATAATGGTGGTGAAGGTAATCAGCGTCACCACAATGGCGGTGGCCGAAATGGCGGACGCGGTAGCGGACACGCCGTAGGCTTGCAGCCAAACAGCCACGCCCCCACTGAAAGCGGCCTCGCCCACAATACCGTTGAGTACGCCAATGCTGGTGATGCCCACCTGCACGGTGGATAGAAACTGGTTGGGGTTTCCCAGCAGCTCCAGCGCGGCATGGGCGCCTTTGTCACCCGCTTCAGACATGGCGGTGAGCCTGGCTTTGCGGCTGGCCGCCAGCGCCAACTCCGACATGGCAAAGACACCATTGAGCAGGGTAAGAAAGATAATCAGCAAAAAATCCATGAATCACAAGCGAAAATAAACACATGGCACTTTACTTGATTGGCGATGTGCAAGGTTGCAATAGCGCCTTGCAGCAACTCCTGAATGAGATTTCTTTCTCCCCCAGCCGTGACAAGCTGTATTTTTTGGGCGATTTGGTCAACCGGGGGCCGGACTCAGCGGGCGTGCTGCGCCGCTTGATGGCTTACGGGGAGAGCGCGCAAAGCGTGCTGGGCAACCACGACCTGCATTTGCTAGCTGTCGCCCACGGCGTACGCAAGCCGCACCGCAAAGACACATTGGATGGAATTTTGAAAGCGCCCGACCGCGAGGCCATGCTGAGCTGGCTCAAAAATCAGCGGATGGCGCTGCTTGAATCCATCGATGGGCATGAGGTATTAATGGTCCATGCGGGCGTGCTACCTGCTTGGACAGCTGCCAAAACCATATCATTAGCTGCAGAAGTTGAGGCCGTTTTACAAAGCCCTGAGATCGGTGATTTTCTGCATGAAATGTATGGCGACGAGCCCACGCGCTGGGACGATGCCTTGAGCGGCACCGCCCGGTTGCGCTTCATTGTGAACACACTGACGCGGCTGCGCTTTTGTACGGCACAAGGCGAGATGGAGTTTGCAATCAAAGAAAGTGCGGCTTCAGCGCCTGCCGGCTTTTTGCCTTGGTTTGAGGTGCCACAGCGCCAGACCCGTGACATTACCGTGGCTTTCGGCCATTGGTCCACGGTGGGCTGGCTCAACCGGCCCGATGTGCTGGCCCTCGACACGGGTTGCGTGTGGGGCGGATGCTTGAGTGCTTTGCGTGTAGGTGGCAGCCTGAAAACCCAAGATGCACCAGCACCGCTGTTGCAAACGCTGATTCAAGTGAAATGCGACCAGGCCCAAGTGCCTGGCTGAGCCTTAGTTAGGCTTCAATCGCTTTGAACAAGGCGGCGATGCGCCGCTTGGGTTTGATATTGGCGGAAATACTGCGCGGTGCACCCCGTGCCGCCGTACTGGCTTCCCAGGATGGGGCAGAAGCAGTTTCAGGCGCGGCCTCATAAGGCTTGTCAAAAAACGGATCCCGCGAGGCATGTGTGGGGCGCGTGAAATCGCGGCGGGGCGCGCGGTCTTGGCGGGCAAACTGACCTTCGTGCGCCACGTCACGCATACCGCCTGCGCGGTGTTGGTTGTGGCGGGAGTCGTCTTGCGCGCCTTCGGCGTACATGCGTCGGCCGTCGTTGATACGGCCTTGCTTGCGAATGTCAGGCACGTCTTCTTCGAACTCAATCGCTTCGATCTCGATTTTGGTCTTGGTGAGCTTCTCGATCTCCCCAACCAAACGAACGTCGCTTTTGGACACAAACGTGACCGCCAAGCCAGCAGCGCCGGCGCGCCCGGTGCGGCCAATGCGGTGGATGTAGTCTTCGGCGTTGAAGGGCACGTCAAAGTTAAACACGGCGGGCACGTCTTTGATGTCGAGACCGCGGGCGGCCACATCGGTACACACCAGCAGGTCAACTTCGCCTTTTTTGAACGAATCAAGCGCTTTCAGACGCTCATCCTGGCAGTGGTCGCCGTGCCGCGCGGTAGTTTTGAGGCCTTCGCGCTCCAAAGAGCGGGCCAAACGGGCACAGCCCAGTTTGCTGTTTACAAACACGAAGGCTTGCTTCATG
>CAIMHL010000683.1 GCA_903840825.1 uncultured beta proteobacterium | reverse complement strand
CGCTTGGTTGGCCGATGTGGTGCTGCCTGCCACCGCCTGGCCCGAGAAAACCGGCACCGCCAGCAACACCGACCGCATGGTGCAACTCGGGCAACAAGCCATTGATCCGCCCGGCCAGGCCAAGCCCGATTTGTGGATCATCCAGCAAATCGCTCAGCGCATGGGCCTGAATTGGCATTACGCGGGCGAGCACAGCGGGGTGGCCGCCGTTTATGAGGAAATGCGCCAAGCCATGCATGCCGCCATCTCAGGCATCACTTGGGAGCGCTTGCAGCGCGAGTCCAGCGTGACTTACCCTTGCCTCAGCGCGGAAGATCCGGGCGCCACCACCGTGTTTTTGCAGCACTTTGACACGCCCGATGGTCGCGTGCATTTGGTGCCCGCCGACATCATTCCTGCCAATGAGCGCCCTGATGCCGACTACCCGTTTGTGCTGATTACCGGACGCCAGTTAGAGCACTGGCACACCGGCAGCATGACGCGCCGCGCCGTGGTGCTTGACGCACTGGAGCCGATGGCCACGGCCTCGATGTGTGGTGCCGACTTGCAAACTTTGGGCTTGTCTGCGGGCGATGTGATCACGGTCCAATCCCGCCGGGGAGAAGTCACCATCCATGTGCGCCGCGACGATGGCACACCTGCCGGTGCCGTGTTCATGCCCTTTGCCTACTACGAGGCGGCTGCCAACCTGATGACCAATGCTGCGCTGGACCCGTTTGGGAAAATTCCTGAATTCAAGTACTGCGCAGTGGCGGTTCGCAAGGGCGGTGAAGTGTCACAAACCGTGGGCTATGGCACGGCTGCCATAGCCTGACGCACTGGTTCAGGGTTGAAGCACAGAGCGCCTTAGGGCGCTCTTCTCATTAGCTTGCTTCGCGTTAGCATTGAAGTCTGATTTCTTCTAACCCTGAGCAAGTTTTTACCATGCCTTCAACGCCTCAATTACCTTTGCAACGTGTCCCTGCCCACAAGGTCGGCATCATAGGCTTGGGTGCCATGGGCATGGCGATGGCGCACAACCTCAGCCGTCAAGGGTATGTGCTGGCTGTCAACGATATTCGGCCAGAGGCGCAGGACGAAGCACAAGCTGCGGGCATGGTGGTTTGCGAATCCCCCCGAGCTGTTGCCTTGCTGGCGGCGGTTATCTTGCTGGTGGTCGTTAACGCAAGCCAGATTAATGAGGTGCTTTTTGGTGAGGGTGATAAGCCTGCGCTGGTTGGTGCAGGTTTGTCAGGGAAAACTGTGGTCATTTGTTCAACCATCGCCCCGCAAGACACCATCGCCATTGCCCAAAAGCTGGCGCAGCACGGCGTGGCTTGTATCGATGCCCCCATTTCTGGTGGACCCGCCCGTGCACTCGCAGGCACCATGAGCATGATGTTGGCCGGCGACCCTAGCTTGCTGGCATCACTGGAGCCCCTTTTTAATGATCTGGCCGACAAGCGGTTTCACATCAGTGCCGACATTGGCGATGGCGCCAAAGCGAAGCTGGTCAACAATCTTCTGGCGGGCATCAACCTGGTGGCCGGTGCTGAGGCGCTGGCGCTGGGGTTGAATTTAGGCTTGGACGCGCAAAAAATATTCAAGCTCATCGAGGCCTCCAGTGGCGCGTCCTGGATTTTTCAGGACCGCATGGCGCGGGCCTTGAAGGATGATTTTGCACCGCGTGCCGCCACGAACATCCTGACCAAAGACGTCGGCTTAGCCACGGCCATGGCCGCCAGTATCGGCTCACCTACGCCGCTGGGGGAGGCAGCCTTGGCGCACTTCAAAGAAACCTTGGCGATGGGTTGGGGCGATCTGGATGACGCTGCCGTGCTCAAGACTTATTTAGCTCAAAGTAAGCGCCATAAACCTGCGCCTTAAAATCTGTGCTCATCCATTTAAGGTCTCCATGGTCACTGCCTATATTCCCCGTTTCACGCCTACCTCTTATGACGGCATCCAAGCCGATACGCCAGCAGCCGACTTGCCCGAACTGCTGGAGCGCATCGAGTCGCGTGGTGGATTCGATCCACGCACCGGTCTACTCACCCCGTTCAAGAACATTAGCGACGATTTTGATGAGAGCCTGATCAACCAGATGCTCGACAGCCTGACTGCTGCCGTCGAAGCCGGGTTGGGCTCGCGTGATGCCTTCCTAACCGACTTCTTTGCCACCGAGCAGGATGTACAAAACTTTGCCGATGCGCTGGACGAGTATTCAGCCGAGGGTACGTTTTGGGTCAATGACCGGCATTTCTATGCTTTCATCAATGCGGCAAAGGCCCAGGAAGAGCACGCCGTAACCTACGACGCCATGGCCGAACGCATTCGGGAATTGGCTGAGCAGGCACAAGAAAAAGCCAAAAAGCCGGGCAAGCCCCGGCACTAAAGCGCCAGGCTTGGGGCCGCGTTAAACCGCTTTAGGCGTTGGCGGCAAAGCCAGAGTAGGCGGCCTCGTCCATGAGGTCGTCACGGTTTGCACCTTCACTGACCTTCACTTTGAAGAACCAACCGGCGCTCAGGGGGTCCGAGTTGGCCAAGGCAGGGTCTGCGCGAAGGGCTTCGTTGACCTCCACAATCTCTCCTGTGATGGGCATAAACACGTCAGCAGCAGCTTTGACCGATTCGACAACGCCCGCCACGTCTTTACCCGTGATGACCTTGCCAATCGCGGGTAGCTCAACAAACACGATGTCACCCAAAGTGTCTTGGGCATGTTGGGTGATGCCCACGGTCACGACAGCGCCAGCGCATAAAGTGGCGTGGCCTTCTGTGCTGAGCCAAACGTGTTCCGGGGTGTAGTAGATCGTCATTGAGAAATCCAAAAAGCTGAGATTTTAAAGGAAGAAACCCGTGCTGCTCTTAGTGAGCCAGCAAGGGTTTACTGGGCAGATTACATGCCTGCGTAGTTGGGTCCGCCGCCGCCTTCAGGTGTCACCCACACGATATTTTGGGTGGGGTCTTTGATGTCGCAGGTTTTACAGTGCACGCAATTTTGCGCATTGATTTGCAGGCGGTCGGTGTTGTCGGCGTTCTTGACGTATTCATAAACGCCAGCCGGGCAGTAGCGGGCTTCTGGTCCGTCATAAAGCGCCAAGTTGACCGACACAGGCACCGACGCGTCTTTTAGCGTCAAGTGTGCGGGTTGCTGCTCTTCGTGGTTGGTGTTGCTGATGAACACGCTGCTCAAGCGGTCAAAGGTGAGTTTGCCATCGGGCTTGGGGTAGATGATGGGTTGGCACTCTGCGGCGGGTTTGAGGTAGGCGTGATCAGGCTTGTCGCGGCGCAGCGTCCAGGGGATGTTGCCCCTGAGCAAAAACTGCTCAACGCCGGTCATCATGGTGCCTACGGTCAGGCCCTTTTTAAACCAAGCCTTGAAGTTGCGTGATTTGTTCAGCTCGGTGTAAAGCCAGCTTTTCTCGAAGGCCTCGGGGTAGGCGGCCAGCTCATCGTGCTGACGGCCCGCCACGATGGCGTCAAAGGCAGCCTCGGCAGCCATCATGCCGGTCTTGATGGCGGCGTGGCTGCCTTTGATGCGGCTCACGTTCAAAAAGCCAGCGTCGCAACCCACAAGCGCACCGCCCGGGAACACGGTTTTGGGCAGCGACATCAGACCGCCTGCCGTGATGGCGCGGGCGCCATAGGCCAAACGCTTGGCGTTGACTTCGCCTTTTGCATTCTCGAAGTAGTAGCGTATGTTTGGGTGGGTTTTCCAGCGTTGGAATTCTTCAAACGGGCTCAGGTAGGGGTTGGCATAGTCCAGCCCGGTGATGAAGCCCAGCGCCACTTTGTTGTCTTCCAGGTGGTACAAAAATGCACCGCCGTAAGTGCTGTTTTCCATCGGCCAACCGGCGGTGTGCAAGACAAAACCGGGTTGGTGGCGGGCCGGGTCAATTTCCCACAGCTCTTTGATGCCCAAGCCATAGGTTTGTGGATCGCAGCCTTCATCGAGATTGAACTTGGCAATCAGTTGCTTGCCCAAGTGCCCGCGGGCGCCTTCGGCAAACACGGTGTATTTGCCTAGCAACTCCATGCCGATCTGAAAATTCTCACCCGGCTCGCCATCTTTGCCGACGCCCATATTTCCCGTGGCCACGCCTTTGACCGAGCTGTCGTCGTTGTAAAGCACTTCCGCAGCCGCGAAGCCAGGGAAGATTTCAACGCCCAGGTTTTCAGCCTGCTGCGCCATCCAGGCCGTGACGGCGCCCAAGCTGACGATGTAATTGCCGTGGTTTTGAAAACACGCGGGTAGCAGGAAGTTGGGGGTGCGAACCGCAGACTGCTCACCCAAAAACACCATGGCATCATCGGTGACAGGCTGATTGAGCGGTGCGCCCATGGCTTTCCAGTCGGGGAACAACTCAGTGATAGCGACGGGGTCCATGATGGCACCCGACAAAATGTGGGCACCGGGCTCTGAGCCTTTTTCCAGCACGACCACTGACACCTCTTTGCCTGATTCGGTCGCCAACTGTTTGATGCGTATGGCAGTGGCCAAGCCGCCTGGGCCACCCCCCACCACCACAACGTCATAGTCCATCGCTTCGCGGGGGCCGAACTGGGCAAGTATTTCCTGGTTTGTCATGCTGCTCTCTTTGGGGTTTTTATCGCAAGATAATAGGGGTTGGCCTGAACTCAAGCCTTCGATTTAGCCTGAGCTATTGTGCTTGCTATTTTAGGCAGCTGTTGGGGGTGTCTGGACAACCCGCGTCAATGGCGGCGTTTGCCAAGTCGAAAGCCGCAAAATTTCATTTATTTCAGGAGCTTCCTTGCGTTTATGGTTATGTTGAAAGGAATCTCAGCGGGTTTGGCCGCGGGTGCGCTGTGGGGGTTGGTGTTTGTGGCGCCACGCATGACCCCGGGTTTGTCTCCTGTGGACTTGGCTGCTGGGCGCTTTGTCAGTTTTGGTGGCTTGTCCGCTTTGTTGATGCTGTGGCAATGGCAGACTTTGCGCCTGCCCAGTTTGAACCAGGCTTTGTTTGCCGTGTTGATGAGCGTGCTGGGCTACACGGGCTATTACCTCTTGCTGGTCCTGTCCATCAAAGACCTGGGCACCGAACTGCCGGCCCTGATCATCGGTACGATTCCGCTGTGGGTCATGCTGCTGGGCCGTCCGGCCGGCTTGAGTTGGAAAGCCTGGCTGCCTGGACTGGCACTCACCGCTGCCGGGCTTTTGCTGATGGCGCAGGCTGTCCTCTACCTACCCGGTGTTGACGTGCACCCCGACTTTTGGCGGGGCATCTTTTATGCCACAGCAGCCATGGTGTTGTGGACCGCCTTTGCCGTGCTCAATTCCAGTTGGCTCAAAAGCCACCCTGACCTCAGGGCGTCGGACTGGGCCAATTGGCTGGGGGTATCCACAGGGTTGGGCGCCATAGCCATGTGGTGGTTGCTGGGTTCGGAGTCAAAAGTGCTTCTGGCCCTTGATGGAATAGCTAAAGCAGCTATTATTTGTATAGCAACTGGTTTGGGCTCTGCCTGGCTGGCGACCTTGCTGTGGAATGTCGCTAGCCAGCGCTTGAGCGCCAGTTTGTGCGGTCAACTGATTGTGAGCGAAACGATCTTTGCGCTGCTGTACTCTTTTGCCTGGGATGGTCTGTGGCCTACTTCGGCACAGTTTGCAGCTTGTCTGCTCTTCGTTTTTGGCATCCTGATTTCGATAAAGGCGCACCGATGAAAATTGAAATTCCTGAACAAAAAAAGCTTGTTTTTGAGATGAGCATGCCCATTCGCTGGGGCGATATGGATGCCATGGGGCATGTCAACAATACGGTGTATTTCAGGTATTTGGAGACTTGCCGCATCGACTGGATGCACGCCATCGGCTGCGTGCCCGACCCCAAAGGTGACGGCCCCGTGATCGTCAATGCCTTTTGCAACTTTTACAAACAACTTGAATATCCCGGCGATATTGTCGTGAAGATGTTTGTCAGCGACCCCGGTCGGACCACCTTTGAGAGCTGGTGCACCATTGAGCGTGCCGACCAGCCGGGCG
>CAIMHL010000682.1 GCA_903840825.1 uncultured beta proteobacterium | reverse complement strand
GTCGCAAAATTTCTTTCACATGAGTGAGCATAAGTATTCTGGTTTCAGGCCAATTGTGCAAAGCGTCTTTGCATAAATATGCAATTACATGACTTTTACCGGCTCCAGTTGGAAGAACCAAACAAGGATTTCCATTATTTCCAGATTCAAACCATTCATATACTGAATTAACGGCCCTTAATTGATATTCACGAAGTTGTTGCATTGTGTTTCTCAATATATTGTGATGCTTTTAAAAACAATGTTTCACTTTCTTGCAGCAATCCAATTGCTTGATTGCATTTTTGACAAAGCAAACCCCTTACTTTTTTAGTTGAATGACAATGGTCAATGTGGTAACCTTTTTTAATTTCAACATTGCAAATTACACACTGGCAATTTTGATTAATTAACATTTGCGTTACGTCAAATTCAGACAAACCATAAAGTTTTTGCACACGCGCCCATCGAGTTTTGTTTGTTCTTTTGGCTCTTGATTCAACATCGCAATCAATGCAATTGTTAGTTGTCACATATCGACGGTAATGCCCATGTGGACAAGCGGCATCAGCCAAATATTCCAAAGCGCCATCATCTATTGCTGCCAACGCAGACGCATGATTTAAAGCTGATCGTTTGCTTGATCTGCCACTTGAATTTATGGACGCTTTGCCACGCGCTTTAGCAATGCACTCAACGCAGTTGCCAGAAGATGCGTATCGTGGTGACAGATGCTCCTTCAAGCATCTTTTTCCGCTGAAATACAGCGTCTGTCCAAGCTCTCTGGCCCGAAAACCAGTGGCTGGAAGTTTTGAAAACTCTTGGTGAAATTCGTGTTTCTTTGCCATGATATACTCACATTAAATAATGATCTATCATAACATCATCCCACTACCCTCCCATCCCACAATTTCCGCAGACCCATTACCAACGGATCACCAGCCACGCAAGCCGCAGCATTGGCTAACAGTTCCTTGCTAGCGTACACCCCTTCCCCCGGTTCACCGTTGGCGATGCCATGCCCGTCAATCTCATAGACTGCCACCCAATCGCTTGGCCCTTCCAGGCGCTTCCACGGCACCAGATCAGGATGGATTACATGGCTCTCGCAGCCGATATGCTGGGCGTCAGTCGGCACAATGGCATCCCACTTGGCGCAATGCCAGGTTGAATCGGACAACGGCGTGATGTGAGAACAGGTGCGGCAATTGACCTGCTTGGTGGTCTTGCTACCGTGACAAAAATCATGGCCGGGACACATCTTGCACTCAAACCATGTCGGGTCAGTGCTTATCGGTGGTGGTAGGCGATCAGTCAACGCAAGGCGCTGGCCCTTGTCGATTGCCTTGATGGCATGGTCACGATCCAGTTCCAGGCGCTCGGTGTAGATGCGGTCATCATCCTTGCAGACGGCAACATACAAAGCCCGTTTTAACTCGGTGCCAAACATATACACTTGGCATTGGGTGAAATGCTGGGGCTTACTCTTTGCCACGCCATTCTTCTCAAGGTCATTGAACGACTTGAGGCTATGGGTTTTGAATTCCAAAACGTGTTCAGTCTTTGGCGCACCGGGTACGCCCTTACCGATACCGTCTAGGCTACCCGAGACATGGCTACCAAAGTCAACCCGGCGCTGGGTGCCATTCACACTCATGCCAATGGCGCGTAGGTCGCTGATGATGGTGTCCTCCTCATTGAAGCCACGGCGGAAAAGCCGCAGGATTCGGCCTTGGAACTTCTCAACTACTGCCCACCTAAATGACAGCCAGAGCCAACGTTCGCAGTGATGGCCCAGCGTAGAGCAACCCATGTGGGCGCGGGGCTTCTCGGTTCGCTCCTGATGGGCAGCGTCGATCAGGGAAGTTATGGTAATCTCTGGCTCTGGTATTTGCACGTTGTTCTCCTGTTGTATGTTGCTATCTTGACCCCGCTTTAATCGGCGGGGTCTTTTTTTTGGGAATTTCGTTTTTCAACTAATTTTTTGTAATTTAATGCGGCAACAACAGCGTCTTTTATTGCTTTTCGGTGAGCTGCTCTAGCTTCTTTTAAATCGTCTTTTGTTGTAGTAACCAAAAGATTGGCGGTTACAAAATTGTCAACAATTTCAAATTCATCCGAATCCATATTATTCCTGTTGAGTGATTGACCGCAGTGTTAAAGGCGGGGTCTTTTTTTGGTGGGGGTACTCGCTGCGCTGGTTGGATCCGAACCAACGACTCGCCCTCGAAAGGCAACTTTTCCGTCTAAGCTACAGCATCCGCTTTCCCCCCGAAATTTACTTCTTAGCCCAAGGTGGCGCAGACTTGGCCGGTGCAGCACCAGCAGCAGGCCCAACAGGCTTGAACGGGGCTACAGCAGCCGGTGAACCAACGCCAAGGCTCTTGTACCCCTTGATCTCATTCCCGGCGTACTCGCCCGTCTTGACCACCAGCTTGATGCCCAAGTTTCCGCCGATCAGTTGGTCGGTGTCAGTCACCTTTGCCAAGCCAATGGCTCGCATGATCTCGCCAAGCTGCTGCCTGCCGATCTCCTCCGCCTTGGTTGAAGCGTTCTTGATGTTTAGATTGCCAAACACAACCCGGCCTTGATGGCTGGGGCCGGTGATGGTGTACTTGCAGGCAATGTACTTGCCGTCGCCTGCCTTGGTTGCTTTGACTTCAGCGCCCGTAATCGTTGCGTTGTACCAACCATCGGGCAGTGGCTCAAAGTTGCCGATGTTGCCTTTCGGCAGGGTGTCGAGGGTGAATTCTTCGTCGAGAAAAGCCATGATGATTAGTCCTTAGTGATAGTAAAAGTGGGGCGTCCAGGGGTGGACGTGATGGCACCAAGCAAAGGCTGAGTCACGGCGTCAGCAGCCGCACCCCATGCCTTTGCATTGATCTCGGGCTTCCAGCGGAAAAGGCTGGAAAGGTGTTCAGACAAACCAGCCTCTGCGGCCAGCATCTGGAGTTTGTCGGCGTCAATCTTCTTGTTGATTCGGCCCTCGGTCTTGATAACGTAACCGTCAATAGCGTGTTTGACCGTGCCGTCCAAGTCCTTGGGGATGGCGAATGTCTCGACCATCTGGTCTTCAAGTTCACGGCGCTCAGCAACGGCAGTCGCCTCCAGCTTTTTGGCGTCAAGCCAGCGTTGATAAAGGGTGGTCATGGCTGTTCCTGTTCATCTTTAACGTACTTGGTGAGGGAAGCAAGGGAGTAGTTAGCGTCACGCACATACTTGGCGAACTCGTCCAATTGCGCGTCATCCATCTGGTGAATAGCCATGCTTTTCATGTGTTCCAGATTGGCGGACAATTCACCCACCCACATAGCAATCATTCCGACTGAAGGCTTGCTCATGCCACACCGCCAATCTTGGCAATGATCTCGCCCAAGTCAGGCGCTTCCCAAGTTCCCAGCTTGCCGCTACGATCCTTGGCAAGCCAGAGGCCATCAGAGTCGCACATCAGAGCGCGTTGGGTGTTGCCCTCGGCATCCTTCTCAACTCTAAGCGCAAGAACTTCGTCAAAGAAGTAAGGCAAAGCCTGCCCGGTTTTGTTACCCGGCATGGAAGGGCTGTACAGCACCCGGCCCATTTCGTCCTGCGTTTTCTCCAACTTGGCGGTCATGAGGACATGGCGTCCGGGAATGTCACGGAAGGCGCGGATGATATCGGCCATCTGTTCTTGCATTGCACCGTATGCCGCCCTCGGGTCTTTGTTAACCTTTTTCTCATGGTTCAGACAGACTTCAGCGATTTCCGAGATGGAATCCAACGCCACTGACTTGTGGTCAGAATCCGCTACCCAAGCGTAAGCCTCCCGCAAGTCTTCCATGCTGGTGATTTCCAGATACGGCAAGTCAGCGTCCTGAATGGACAGCAGACCTCCCTCCGCAGACAGTACCACTGGATGCGGTAAAGTCTTAATCAGGCTGGTCTTGCCAGCCCCTGCTTGCCCGTAGACAAGCAGCTTGACGCCATTGGCACTGATGCCGCTGGTGCGTTTCAACGAAATAGCCATTTGGCTTTCTCCTTCAGTTTGCGTTACCGTCTGGACTCAGTTCGTAACGTGCTTGCAGTGTAGCATAGCTTCGTGCTAGGATGTCAACAACTTTGTAACGAAAGATAGAAAAATAAATGGCAGACCTCTCAAATATCCTCGGTGGCCCTTGGTCGCCACCC
>CAIMHL010000681.1 GCA_903840825.1 uncultured beta proteobacterium | reverse complement strand
GGTGCAGTCGATGATGGTGGACTCAATGCCCACATCGCACGGGCCACCGTCCAAAATCAGCAAGTCAGCGCCAAACTCGCCCTGCACATGGGCAGCGGTGGTGGGGCTGACGCGGCCAAACTGGTTGGCGCTGGGCGCGGCAATGCCCCAGACGGGAACCTGCGGCTGCCCCTTTGTGTCAAGGGTTTGCAGGCAGGCTTTGAGCACGGACCTGGCCACCGGGTGCGACGGGCTTCGCAGGCCAATCGAGTTTTGCCCCCCTGCAGCGCTCGCTGCCACGCCCTCGCGGCGCGGCAAAATCAGCGTTAAGGGGCCGGGCCAAAAGGCCGCAATCAGCGCCTGCGCAAAGTCGGGCACGCTGGACGCAAAGTGCGCCACGCCCGACGCATCGAGCACATGCACGATCAAGGGGTGGTCAGAGGGGCGGCCTTTGGCGGCAAAAATTTGGGCGATAGCCGCATCGTTTTCAGCATCGGCCCCCAAGCCGTACACGGTCTCGGTGGGCAGGCCCAAGAGCCCGCCTTGGCGAATGCGCTGCGCCCCAGCCTCAACCGATTCGGGCGCGTGTCCGTCCAAAATCAGGGCCGCCAAGGCGCTCAAAACGCCTCAATGCCCAAAAACGCAGCTGCTGCCAGCGCGGTGGCGCGAACCTCTTCCACCGTGGCGCCCGTGAGTGTCAGGTGGCCCATCTTGCGGCCTTTGCTGGCTTTGAGTTTGCCGTACAGGTGCAGGTGCGCGCCGGGCAAGGCCAGCACCTGGTCCCAGGCGGGCGGTGCGCCATTCACCCACAAATCGCCCAGCAGGTTGAGCATGATGGCGGGGCTGTGTTGGCGCGGTTGCACCAGCGGCAGGCCGGCCAGCGTGCGCACTTGCAGCTCAAACTGCGACACATCGCAGGCGTTCATGGAGTAGTGGCCGCTGTTGTGCGGGCGGGGTGCCATCTCATTCACAATCAAGCCGCCCAAGGCTTGGGCCTCGGCGCTGTCGTCGTGCAGCACAAAAAATTCGATGCACAACACGCCCACGTACTGCAACTCTTCTGCTATTGACTTTGCAGCGGCTACAGCACGCTCAGCAAGGGCTGGCGGCACATTTCGCTCAAAAACTGAGGTGACGGCCAAAATGCCTTCGCGGTGCAGGTTCAGTTGCACTGGCAGGTTGACACAAGCGCCGTCCCAGCCGCGCGCCACGATCACCGAACACTCGGCCTTCAGGGGCAGCATCTGCTCCAGCACGCAGGTGACGTTTTTGAGTTCGTCCCAAGCGGCAGCCAACTCGGCGCGGGTTTTGACCCGAACCTGGCCTTTGCCGTCGTAGCCCATGCGGGCAGTTTTCAAAATGCCGGGCAATAAATCATCCGCCGCTGCGGCCAGTTGCGCGGCAGAGTCAATCACTGCATAAGGCGCGCACGGCACGCCGCAGCGCACAAAGTGGGCTTTTTCTTTGACTCGGTCTTGCGCAATGCCGACCGCCTCGGCGCTGGGCGCCACGGGGCGGGCCGAGCCCAGCGTCATGAGCGCAGGCGCTGGCACGTTTTCAAACTCGGTGGTGATGGCCGCGCAGCGCTGCATGAGTTGCGCCAAGCCCAACTCGTCAAGGTAATCGGTTTTGATGTGGTAGTGGCTGACCAGCCCGGCGGGGCTGATCACATCGGGGTCGAGCACCACGGTGTAGTAACCCATCGCTTGGGCTGCTTGCACAAACATGCGGCCCAACTGGCCGCCACCCATCACGCCCAGCGTGGTTTGTTGGCCGCCTGTGGCGCTGCCGGGGAGTAGGGGTTGGCTGCTCATAGCGCGGGGGGCAGGGTCATGCTGCGGGCGGCTTCGGTTTGTGCCGTGCGAAAAGCGTCCAGTTGGGCGCGCAGGGCCGGGCTGTCGTTGGCCAGCATGGCCACGGCAAACAGCGCGGCATTGGCCGCACCGGCAGCGCCAATGGCAAAGGTCGCCACCGGTACGCCTTTGGGCATTTGCACAATGCTGTGCAGTGAATCCACCCCTGAGAGATGCTTGGAGGCCACCGGCACGCCCAGCACAGGCACCGTGGTTTTAGCCGCCAACATGCCTGGCAAATGCGCCGCACCGCCAGCACCCGCAATGATGGCGGTCAGCCCGCGACCGACCGCCGCTTCGGCGTAGGCGAACATGTCGTCAGGCATGCGGTGAGCCGAGACGACCCGCGCCTCATAGGAAATTCCAAACTGTTGGAGAATGTGGATTGCATGTTGCATGGTGTCCCAGTCGGAACTGGAGCCCATGACGACCCCGATTTGAATATTTTTCATAATCCTAATTTTACTTAAACCCGCCCTGCGCGACAAAAGAGCCTGCCCAACATGATGAACGTAACCGTAGAAAACTTTGACGACGAGGTGATCGCCGCCTCCATGCACGCCCTGGTATTGGTGGACTTTTGGGCACCGCAAAGCGGCCCGTGCCAGGTGATGGGGGCGCTGCTGGAGAAGCTGGAGGTGGCGTACGGTGGGCGCTTCAAGCTGGCCAAAATTGACGCTGATGCGCAGCAAGAGATCAGCGAGGCCTTTGGTATTCGCAGCCTTCCCACCTGTGTGCTGATGTCTCAAGGCAAACCGGTAGATGGCTTCACGGGCGCGGTGTCCGAGGCGCAAATCAAGGCGTTTTTGGACAAACATGTGCCCGAGGGCGATGTGTTGGACGCCGAGGTGACCAGCGTGGAGGTAAGCGATGCGCCCGCTGCCGACGACCCAGTCGCCATCCACGAGGCTTTGCATCAAGCCATGCTTAAAAACCCGGACGACGAAGACGCCCGCTTTGCCTTCATCAAGCACCTGCTGCTGCTGGGTCAAGACGACGAAGCCAAGGTCGCCTTTGCACCGGTGATCGCCAAAACAGCTTTTGTGCGCCGCTTTGACTCACTGCAGCGCTGGATGAATGCTATTGATTTCGCAGCTGATCAAGCACAGCTAGCGGGCTCAGTGGCTATTTTTGATGAAAAAATAGCCCTGAATAAGCGTGACTTTGACACCCGCTTCGCCAAAGCCCAAACCCTGCTGGCCGGGCAAAACTGGACAGGCGCCATGGACGAGTTGTTGGAGATTCTGATGCGCGACAAAACCTGGGCAGAAGACCTGGCCCGCAAAACCTTTATCGCCATTCTCGATCTTATCGAGCCCCCACCCGTCAAAGTAGCCGACGGCCAAATCCCCCCGGTTGACCCGGTGGTGGCCACTTACCGCAGGCGCTTGAGTAGCGTGATTTTGAGTTAAGTTACGCCTATTTTTTCAGGGCCATGTGGCCCTGAAATTCTTGTCGACATTCTTTACATTTGGCTTCACAAATTTCACCTGTTTGCAATTCATTCTCTTTAAGTGTCTGATATTTAACGATTATTTCAAGAAAGCACGAAAAATGCCTTAGCTTGAGCCGGCGTTTGGGTGTGGGGCGTATTGCGCGCTGCCTCCCAATTTTGCGCTGGGGCCTAATTTGTCTGACGGCTTTTCGTTTCCCAGTTCACCCAACCACACGGGTGCGAGTTGCACAAATGGTCAGTTTTGCGATGTGTCTGGCGTTGCCCCCTTAAACAACCGCGCCAATTATTGGGCTTTCGACATCTTGAATGTTGAAGCCGCCACCCAGCAAAACGTCCCCGAGCCTGCCAGCTTGGCTTTACTGGGGCTGGCCTTGGCCGGTTTGACGGTTAGCCGCCGTAACCGTCGTCCATAGACCTGCTTCGGGCCAGCGCGGTAACCCGCTCAGCAGCAGCAGGCCAAAGGCCATGCCCAAGTGCAGCAAATCGCCCGGTTGCAGCAGTGTGCCTACGGATAGCTTGAGTGCAAAGGCGGCCAGGGCCAGCAGCATGACGCTGCTGCCCAGCGCCCCGCGCCATTGGCGGGCGCGTACCAAGGTCACCAAAATGGCGATGATGGAGAGCAGTGCCAGTGCATCGGCATACAGCCGCTTTTGGGCGGCGCCCACCAGGATGACGCCTATCACCGCCGTTACGCACATAAAAATCCAGGCAAAGCGTGTGCTGCGGGTGGCCAGGGCGTTGGGCCACACGATGGCAACTGCCAGCAATGGAAGCGCACTGGCAGCGCCAAGCATCGAGAAAAACAGGTGCCAACCGGGCACAGGGTAAAGGCCCGAAAAACGCAAGACGCCCAGAAAGGCGGCCACAGCCAACAAGCCCGCCGACAAACGAAGCGCGACCGGCAGCATTCGGTTTTGCACCAGGTACAGCGAGACCGCACACAGCAAGCCATCGGTGATCGCAAGGCTATTCATGCGCTGCTGCCAACACACGGGGATGCAGCCAAGCCCAGCCCAGTGCCAAGTAAAACAAGACCATCGCCGCACAGAAACTGATGCGTTGCGAGAACGCAAGCTGTGACTGCACCTTTAAAAAATAGAGCAGCAAGCCTGTGCCCAACACCGTGGCCACAATGGCCCCCACACGCATCCAGCGTGGGGAAGGTGTTGAGAAACGCACAAAGTCTTCGCGCGCAAACGTGGCAAGTGGCGCGTCTTGCAAAGTGGGTGTCCAACCAGGGCCTGCAAAAAAACACATCAATTTTTGGCGCCAGCCCACCGTGGTGCGGGCTTGTCTGAAGATGGCCACGTAGTGGTGCAGGTTGCCCCACACCGGATTCCAGCTGTGCAGGGGTTTGCGCACGCCGTAGATGGGTTTTTCATCTGGCCGCTCGTCGGCGTAAGTGCCAAACAGCCGGTCCCAGAGGCTGAATATGCCGCCGTAGTTTTTGTCGATGCAATAGTCATTTTGGCCGTGGTGCACGCGGTGGTTGGAGGGTGTGACCAGAAATTTCTCCAGAAAGCCCAGGCGTCCAATCAGTTGGGTGTGCACCCAATATTGGTAAATCAGATCAATGAGCCCGACGACCACAAAGACTTTGACCGGAATACCCAGCAAAGCCAGGGGAATATAAAACACCCAGCGAAAGTAAAACCCGGTGGACGACTGCCGCAAGGCCGTGGACAAATTGAATTCTTCGCTGCTGTGGTGCACGACATGGGCGGCCCACAAAATATTGATTTCATGGCCTGCGCGGTGGACCCAGTAGTAACAAAAATCATAGAGCACCAAGGCCGTTATCCAGCAAAGCGGGTTGCTCACATCCCAGGTAAAGGCGCCAAACCGGTCGACCAACACGGCATACATTGCCACGCTGATGATGCCCCCTAGGGTGTTGACAAATTGGCTGACGATGCCGATGTTGAGCGAAGTGACGGTGTCTTGCAGGCGGTAGAGTTGCAAACCCCGGCGGTGGGCAACCCACATCTCAAGCGCAATCAGGATAAAAAAGAAGGGAATGAAGTAAAGAATCGGGCTCATCGACACCTCAGATAAGGGTTTTAACAATCGCAATATTCACAACAAGCCACTTTAATGGGGGAGCCATCGATTGCTAGCCGGGTAAACCCCGAGAACCTGTCCCTCTGATGACGCAGCAAGGTCTCGTCGTTAGCGCAAAAAAAGGGCGCCCAAGGCGCCCTTTGATCGTTCAAAGCGCGGGCTTACTTCGCCGTCGGCATCACAAACTCAGCGCCTTTGGGCGTGCTCTCAGGCCAGCGCTGCATGATGGATTTTTGCTTGGTGTAGAAGCGCACGCCCTCTTCGCCGTAGGCGTGCATGTCGCCAAACAGGCTGCGCTTCCAGCCGCCAAAGCCGTGCCAGGCCATCGGCACTGGAATCGGCACGTTGATGCCGACCATGCCGACCTGGATGCGGCGGCTGAATTCGCGTGCCACATTGCCGTCGCGGGTAAAGCAGGCCACGCCGTTGCCAAACTCGTGGTCGTTGACCAACTGCACGGCGGTGCCGAAGTCGGGCACGCGCACGCAGGCCAGCACCGGGCCAAAAATCTCTTCTTTGTAAATGCGCATCTCGGGGGTGACGTGGTCAAACAGGGTGCCGCCCATCCAGAAGCCCTGCTCGCACCCTTCGCCTGCGGCAGCGCTTGAGAAGTCACGTCCATCGACCAGCATGTGCGCGCCTTCCTTGACGCCTTGCTCGATGTAGCCGGTGATGCGCGCGTGGGCTGCGGGCGTCACAATCGGGCCCATTTCGGCAGCCAGGTTCATGCCGTTGAGCACCTTCAATGTTTTGGCGCGCTCGATGAGTTTGGGCAAGACTTTGTCGGCCACATCGCCCACCAGCACGGCCACCGAGATCGCCATGCAGCGCTCGCCCGCTGAGCCAAAACCGGCGCCAATCAAGGCATCAACCACTTGGTCAATGTCGGCATCCGGCATGATGACCATGTGGTTTTTGGCACCGCCCAGCGCTTGAACGCGCTTGCCGTGGTGCGCGCCGGTCTCGTAAATATAGTTGGCAATCGGGGTGGAGCCGACAAAGCTGATGGCCTTGACGTGGGGGTGAACCAAGAGCGCATCGACCGCTTCTTTGTCGCCCTGCACCACATTGAACACGCCATCGGGCAGGCCGGCTTGCTTGAGCAAATCAGCCATATAAAGGCTGGCGCTGGGGTCAATCGGGCTGGGTTTCAACACAAAGGTGTTGCCTGCGGCAATGGCTACGGGGAACATCCACATGGGCACCATCACGGGGAAGTTGAACGGCGTGATACCGGCCACCACGCCCAAAGGCTGGCGCAGCGTCCAGTTGTCAATGCCGGTGGAGACCTGGTCGGTGAAGTCGCCTTTGAGCAGCTGGGGAATGCCGCAGGCAAATTCCACAATGTCAATGCCGCGTGACACCTCGCCCTGAGCGTCAGTAAACACCTTGCCGTGCTCGGCGGTGATGATGCGGGCCAACTCGTCTTTGTGCAGGTTGAGCAGCTCCAAAAACTTGAACATCACGCGGGCGCGACGGATAGGCGGTGTGTCCGACCAAGCCGGAAAAGCGGCTTGGGCCGAGGCCACAGCGGCGTCCACATCGGCCCCATTGCCCAGGCGCACTTGGCGGGCCACTTCGCCGGTGGCGGGGTTGAACACGTCTTGCGTGCGCGTGGC
>CAIMHL010000680.1 GCA_903840825.1 uncultured beta proteobacterium | reverse complement strand
TAGGCCACTTTTGGAACTGTTTTTTTTGTAAAAATGCACTATAGTGCATGAGCCAGAAGTTATCAACAGTAAAAAGCAATGCCTTTTTTTAATGTGAAGGATTTTTCATGACAACATCCCAACCAACTCGCCGAATTGTTCTGTCGCGCAGCGCCGCCCTCATCGGCGCCGCCTCCACGGGCTTGATGCTCCCAGAGCTTGCCCATGCACAAACCGGCAAAATCCGCGTCGGCCTAATGCTGCCCTATACCGGTGCCTTTGCGCCTTTGGGAGTCGCTATTGAAAATGGCGTGCGCATGGCGATCAACGAGCAAGGCGGTAAATTAGCCGGCCGTGAGATTGAGTGGTTCAAGGTAGATGACGAGTCTGACCCTTCAAAAGGCGTCGAGAACGCCAGCAAATTAGTACAGCGCGACAAAGTGGACGTGCTGATTGGCACCGTGCACTCTGGCGTGCAAATGGGCATCCACAAAGTGGCCCGCGAATCAGGCGTGCTAACGCTGATCCCCAACGCCGGTGTGCATGCCGCCACCCGCGCCCTGTGTGCCCCCAATGTGTTTCGTACCTCGTTTAGCAACTCCCAGTCCACGCGCGCATTGGGCAAGGTCATGATGGACAAAGGCCACAAGAAAACGGTTTGGATTACTTGGAAATACGCCGCTGGAGACGAAGCTTTTGAAGGCTTCAAAGAAGGCTACACCGCAGCCGGTGGCACCATCGTCAAGGAACTGGGCCTGCCCTTCCCCAACGTTGAATTCCAGGCCCTGCTGACCGAGATTGCCTCGCTCAAGCCTGACGCTGTGGCCTGCTTCTTTGCCGGCCCCTCGGCCGCCAAGTTCATGAAAGACTATGCAGCAGCTGGGCTCAAAGGCAAGATTCCGCTTTACGGCTCCGGCTTTTTAACCGAAGGCGTTCTCGCAGCTGCCGGCCCTGCCGCAGATGGCGTGGTCACTACCCTGCATTACAGCGACTCGCTGGACACACCGCGCAACAATAAATTCCGCTTGGAATACGCCAAAGCCTTCCGCATGCAACCCGATGTGTATTCTGTGCAAGGCTACGACACCGGCCTGCTGCTGATCCAGGGCGCAAACGCCGTCAAGGGCGATCTCAACGCCAAACCCGCCTTGTATAAAGCCATGGAAAGCGCCGTGATTGACAGCCCACGCGGCAAATGGACCATGAGCAAGTCGCACAACCCCGTGCAGGACATGTACCTGCGCGTGGCCGAAAAAGGTGAAAACAAGGTCCTTGGTGTTGCTGCCAAAGCTTTGGCCGACAGCGGCGCGGGTTGCAAACTCTCTTAAGCGCATGCAATGCAGGGTTTGCGCAACGCAAACCCTGCTGGATTCCCTTTAGCTCATAAGCCGGTATGGACTTTCCCACTTTTCTAATTCAACTCCTTAACAGCGTGCAATACGGTTTGCTGCTGTTCATGTTGGCCGCTGGCCTGACGCTTATTTTTGGCATCATGGGCGTCGTCAATCTGGCGCACGGTAGCTTTTATATGCTCGGCGCCTACTTGGCCTATGCCCTGAGCGGGCTTTTTGGCAGTTTGACGCTGGCCCTCATTGTTGGCTCGCTCATGGCCGTTGCCTTTGGTTTGGCACTGGAGTGGCTGCTGTTTCGGCACTTTTACCAGCGAGACCACCTCGACCAAGTGCTTTTAACTTTTGGCCTGATCTATATTTTTGAAGAACTGCGCTCCATGCTGTGGGGCGATGACGTGCACAGCGTGGCCATCCCCGAGCTGCTCAGCGCCTCCATCCCCTTAACCGACAACTTGTCGTACCCGGTCTACCGCCTGTTTATCTCTGGCGTGTGTCTGGCGCTCGCCGCAGGTTTGTACTTGCTGATTTCCAAAACTCGACTCGGCATGAAAATTCGCGCAGGCGCTTTTAACCGCGACATGGCCGAGTCGCTGGGCATCAACATCAAGCGCATCCACGCCATTGTGTTTGCTCTGGGCATTGCGCTGGCTGCAGTGGCGGGCATGGTGGCCGCGCCGGTGTCTAGCGTGTACCCCAATATGGGCTCGCAGGTGCTGATCATGTGTTTTGTGGTCGTCGTCATTGGCGGCATTGGCTCAGTCAAAGGCGCTATGGTGTCTGCGCTGCTGGTGGGCTTGGTGGACACCTTTGGCAAAGTGCTGCTGCCCGCCATGTCGGGCATGTTGGTGTACATGCTCATGGCCGCCGTTTTACTTTGGAAGCCTGAAGGCTTATTCAAGCAATGAGCACCGTACGTGCTAATTTAGAAAAACTACCTGCCAGCGTGCAACTGGCGCTCGGGTTTGGACTGGTCGCCCTGGCGGCCTTTCCCTTTGTCGGCACCGACTTTTATATTCAGATGGTGACGCGGATGATGATTTTGGCTATTTTTGCCATGAGTCTGGATCTGCTGCAAGGCGTCACCGGCCTGGTCTCGCTGGGCCATGCCGCCTACTTTGGGCTGGCGGGCTATGCGCTGGCTTTTTTAATGCCGCAAGGCGAAGCCGCCTCATTGTGGGTGACGCTGCCCTTGGCGGTGTTGGCCTCTGGGCTGGCTGCCTTGGTGATCGGGTTTTTTGTGGTGCGCACGCACGGCATCTACTTCATCATGGTCACGATGGCTTTTGCGCAGATGGTGTTCTTTTTGTTTTTTGACAACAAGGCATTGGGCGGCTCAGACGGGCTCTACATCAACTTTCGCCCCAGCGCCACGATGATGGGCCACACCTTGTTTGACCTGGACAACAAAACCACGCTGTACTACTTCACCCTGGGCGCCTTGGTGCTGGTGTATGCCTTTTTGCGTCGCTTGCTTTGGAGCCCCTTTGGCCGCGCTTTGTCGGGCATTCGGGTCAATGAGAACCGTATGCGCGCCATGGGCTTTGGCACCTTTGGCTACAAGCTCAGCGCGTTCACACTCGCAGGCGCTCTGGCGGGTCTGGCGGGTTATTTGTGGGGGGTGCAAACCGGCTATATCAACCCCGAGCTGATGGGTTTTCACATGAGCGCACACGCCATCATGATGGTGATTTTGGGCGGCATGGGCAACTTTGCCGGGGCAGCGGTGGGCGCTTTTGCGTTTGAATACGTGCTGCATGCCCTCAAAGACTTGCCGCAGATTGGCAGCGTCAATTTGGGTAAACACTGGCAGCTTTGGATGGGCAGTTTTATCGTCCTCGTCGTCATCTTTGCACCGCGTGGCCTTTTAGGCTTGGTGGAGAAACTGACGGCAAAAAAGGACGCTTCATGAACGAAATATTGCTCTCAGCCAAGCAACTGACCAAGCGCTTTGGTGGTTTGGCTGCGGTGAATGGCGTGTCTGTCGACCTCTGGCGTGACCGCATCCACGCGGTTATTGGCCCCAACGGGGCCGGCAAATCGACCTTGGCCAATTTGCTGTCGGGCGACTTCCCGCCCACCTCGGGCACGGTGAGCTTGTGCGGCCAAGACATCACGGGCTGGACGCCCGAGAAAATCTCCCGCCAGGGCCTGGGCCGCAGTTACCAAAAAACCAATATTTTCCTGCCCTTTACCGTGTGGGAAAACGTGCACCTGGCCGCGCAGTCGCGTGATCCTCAGCAACCTTGGAACCCCATACGCTGGCTGCAAGGCGCTACAAGTTCGGTAGCTGCTCAAGCACGCTGCCAAAGGGCTATCGAGCTCTCAGGCTTAAAAGAACGACAACACACCATCTCTGGCGCCATGAGCCATGGCGAACAGCGTCAACTAGAAATAGCCATGACGCTCGCCACCGAACCCCAGGTGCTGCTGCTCGATGAACCGCTGGCCGGCATGGGCGTGGCCGAGGCTGAGCGCATGGTGGAGCTGCTTTTAAAACTCAAAACAAACCACGCCATGATGCTGGTAGAACACGACATGGACGCCGTCTTTGCGCTGGCTGACCACCTCACCGTGATGGTCAACGGCCAGGTGATTGCCACCGGCACACCCGCCGAGATACGCGCCAACGCAGGCGTACAAGCCGCTTACCTTGGCGAGGAACACGCATGAGCGACTTACTGATCAACGCCAAAGATATCAACACTTTTTACGGCGCCAGCCACATCCTGCGCGACCTGAGTTTTAGGGTGGCACGCGGCGAAACCATTGGCCTGATGGGGCGCAACGGCATGGGCAAAAGCACCCTGCTCAAGTCCATCATGGGCTTGGTCAAACCACGCAGCGGCACCGTCGAGATTGTGGGTAAGCCCATGACCGGGCGTGCGCCGTATGAAGTTGCCCAACTCGGCATTGCCTACGTGCCCGAAGGCCGGGGCATTTTTGGCAATTTAAGCGTCATTGAAAACCTCAAAATGGCCGCTCGAGCAGGCACACGGGGCCAGCAAGACTGGACTTATGAGCGCGTGCTGGAGACCTTCCCCCGCCTGCAAGAGCGCTTAAGCCACGGCGGCCAGCAACTCTCGGGCGGAGAGCAGCAAATGCTCACCATCGGCCGCGCCTTGATGACCAACCCCGACGTGCTCATTCTGGATGAAGCCACCGAAGGCCTGGCGCCCCTGATCGCCCGGGAAATCTGGCGCATCTGCGGCCTGATCAGAGAGACCGGCATCAGCAGCGTCATCGTCGATAAAAACTGGAAACACGTCACCCAAATCACCGACCGCAACGTGATTTTGGTGAAAGGCCAAGTGGTTTTTGAAGGCAGCTCAGACGACTTGCGCGCCCAGCCTGAAGTTCTGGAGCAGCACTTGGGGGTTTAAGTTCACAACAAAGGCCGCAGCTCCCGCGCGGCCTCGAACATCAAGGGCAGCAAATCGCGCTGCATCGTTGCCACCGACAGACGGGTTTGTGAGGCCACCACGTTGAGTGCGGCCACTGTCACGCCTTGACTGTTGCGCAGGGGCACGGCTAGGGCATGTATGTCAAGCTCGTGCTCTTGGCTGGCCACACAAAAATCGTCTTGCCTGATTTTTTGAATCAACTGGGTAAACGCCTCAGGGTCGGTCAGCGTCAAGGGGGTCATCCGCAAGAGGTTGCGCCCTTGCATCCACTGCGCAAATTCAGCCTCTGTTTTGGCCGCCAGCAAAACACGCCCGGTGGAGGTGGCGTGCGCGGGCAAGCGCGCGCCCATGTGCAGGCCGTAGGCAATCACTCTGCCCGTGCTGCTCTCTGAGGTCTGGCGGTCGTTGCCGCTTCGGGCCACGATCACCACCTCGTCGGCGTCTAGCACCACCGCAGAGAACGACGCTTGCGCCTGCACTGCAAGGCGGTTCAAGGTGGGCTGCAAAGCGCGTGGCAAACGGGCCGAGGCCAAATAACTGCCCGAGAAACGCAGCACTTTGCTAGACAACCAAAAGTAGCTACCATCCGTCTCTAGGTAGCCCAAGTGCGCCAAGGTGAGCAAATGGCGCCGCGCCGCAGCCCGCGTCAACCCCGCCCGGGCAGCGGCCAGCGTGGCGTTCAGACGCTGGCGTTCGGTGTCGAAACTCTCCAGCACAGCCAAGCCTTTGGCCAAGCTCTCGATGAAATCCGGTTTGGCGATAGGCATTGTTTACTCCATCATTTGCGCGCTGATCGCGCAAATTGCGCAATCATCGCACAAATGATGACAGAGACATGACCTGTTAAGCCCCACAAAGCCTAAGCTTGAACCCACCAAAACAGGAGTCCTCATGCGCACACAAGTCGCCATCATCGGCGCAGGCCCCTCGGGCCTTTTACTCGGGCAATTGCTACACAAAGCCGGTATCGATGCCATCATCATTGAGCGCCAAAGCCCAGAGTACGTGCTGAGCCGCATTCGCGCCGGCGTGCTGGAGCAAGTCACGATGGATTTGCTCGATGAAGCCGGTGTCGGCACACGCATGCACAAAGAAGGTCTGGTGCATGGCGGGTTTGACCTCTTGTTTAAAGGCCAGCGCCACCGCATTGACATGCATGAGTTGACCGGCGGCAAAAAGGTGATCGTCTATGGCCAAACCGAGGTCACCCACGACCTGATGGACGCCAGAAAATCTGCGGGCTTGGCCACTATCTACGAAGCCAACAACGTCAGCGTGCACGACTTTGACACGAAGAAGCCTCGCGTGCGTTTCGAGAAAGACGGCGTCAACCACGAGATCGAATGCGACTTTATCGCCGGTTGCGATGGTTTTCATGGCATTTGCCGCGCCAGCGTGCCCGAGGGCGCCGTCACCAACTATGAAAAAATTTACCCCTTTGGCTGGCTTGGCGTTTTGGCTGATGTACCCCCCGTCTCGCACGAACTGATCTACGCCAACACCGAGCGCGGTTTTGCCTTGTGCTCCATGCGCAGCAAAACCCGCAGCCGTTATTACGTGCAATGCCCCTTGAGCGACAAGGTTGAGCAGTGGTCTGACGAGGCCTTTTGGGCTGAGCTTCGCCTGCGCCTAGACCCTCAGGCCCGCGACCAACTCATCACCGGCCCCTCGATAGAAAAAAGCATTGCCCCATTGCGCAGCTTTGTCGCCGAGCCCATGCGATTTGGGCGTATGTTTCTCGCGGGTGATGCGGCGCATATTGTGCCCCCCACAGGCGCCAAGGGCTTGAACCTGGCCGCCACCGATGTCAAATACCTCTCAAGCGCCTTGATCGAGTTTTATGGCGAGAAAAGCGCGGCGGGCATTGACACGTATTCAGAGCGCTGCTTGCGCCGCATTTGGAAGGCCGAGCGGTTTTCGTGGTGGTTTACCTCGCTCATGCACCAGTTCCCCGAGTCGGGGAGTTTTGGCCAAAAAATACAAGAGGCCGAGCTCGACTACTTGACTCACTCCCGCGCAGCGTCCCAGTCGCTGGCAGAAAACTATGTCGGTTTACCGCTGTAAAACAAGCCCGACCCGAAACCCTAGTGGGATGCGGTAAATTAAGTCCCACTATGGCGACAAAAACTCTCAAACCCCTCCTGCCCCTCAAGGGGGTGCGCGTGCTCAGTCTCGCGCTCAACCTGCCCGGCCCTGCCGCCTTGATGCGCTGCCAGCAAATGGGCGCCACCTGCGTCAAACTCGCCCCCCCTGCCCCGGCTGGTGCGCCCCCAGATGCCTCCGGCGATCCCATGAGCTGGTACAACCGTGACGCGTACGCTGCGCTGCACCAAGGCATTCGTCTCGCGGTGGCCGACCTTAAGACTGAAAAAGGGCAACAAGTGCTGCACCGTGAATTAGCAAAAGCCGATGTGCTGCTAACCTCGTTTCGCCCCTCGGCCCTGAAAAAACTGGGCCTGGAGTGGAAGCTGATGCACAAGCTTTACCCTGCTCTTTCCATGATCGCCATTGTGGGCGCACCCGGTGAGCGCTCCGAAGAACCCGGCCACGACCTCACCTACCTGGCTGAATATGATTTGGTCAACGGCCTGGAATTGCCCCCCACCTTGTACGCCGACATGGGCGGCTCTTTGATGGCCAGCGAAGCCGTGTTGAAAGCCGTGCTGGCGCAAAAACTACAAGGCAAAGGCCACTACCTTGAAGTCGCCCTCTCCAGCGCGGCCGCCTACTTGGCCCTGCCCCGCACTTGGGGCCTCACCCAACCCGGCGCCGCCGTGGGCGGAGGCCATGCAGGCTACCGCGTGTATGCCTGCAAAAACGGCCGCGTCGCCGTGGCCGCACTAGAGCCCCACTTCGCCAAATCTTTGTGCGCCGCCGCAGGAATCGTTGATTCAAGCATCAACAGCATGATGTCGGCCGCCACGCAGGCGCAGATTGCCGCGTTCTTGCTGGGCAAGACGCGACAAGCGCTGGACAAGCTCTCGATGGCGCAGGATATTCCGCTGTTTACGCTACTAAAATAAGAGCTGCTTAAGCAGGTATTTATTGGCCTAGAATCATATTTGATATAAATTTTATAACATCTCAGCGCCACAGCCGTGAAAGACTTCGCCTGCTGTTGCCCCTTCCCCGTTGGAGCGGCGCCCTCGCCGCGAATGCCCCTTAATCCAGTCATTGCCTAACGATCGTTCACACCAAAGCTTAGGCAAGCTGGACGCGCAAGATGAGGGCTAAATAATCTCCGCCATCTCCACCACCAAAATCTCGCGCAAGCAGTCCAAACATTGGCACACATACACAAGTTCGTCATCCACCACCTTGGTTTCAATGAGGTCTAGCCGGGCACCACAGCTACCGCAGCAATCAGGCTGATCGGACATTCCCTGATAGACCGGTTCGGTTTGGCGGATTGAAGTCATTGGGTAGGCCCTAGTTTGGATTGACTGTCTACAAAAATTGAATTTCGGTGCCACGCAATAAATGCGGGCAGAGGCGAAAACCGCTCTGGTGGCTCTATCTTTTGCCCACTTAAAGGCAAAAGAACTGCTTTAACAAACGCATCATCGCTTTGCTTGACCGGATGAGACAAGATGACCGTCAAATCATCGGCCAGCGTGATCAGCCCCTTGTCAAACGCCCGGTCATGCAGCGCTGACAAGCACAGCCCGTTGCTCGGGTTGAGCCGGTTGGCCTTGTCTTGGCTCCAAGGGACGATATGGCTGGCAATCAACAAGCGCGCATCCGACAGCCCCGACATGCAGCACCGACCGCGATAACTGCTCAGTACCGCACGACGGAAAAAATGCTGTTTTATACGCTGCGTCGTCAGCACCTGCCGTGTTTTGCCGGTGAAGTCTTCCAGCGCCAACGCATCGTTTTCAGGCGCTGGCTCTGGGTCAAAGTTGCTGTCTAATTTTTGGCGCAGTAGTTGGCACTCCACGGCTAGCCGCTCCCAATCGGCCTGAAACTCATCCCAAACGGCACGGTCTAGCGCAGAGGCGTTACCCAAACCCACGCGCCCCGTGCTCGTGATGGCCGGGTCAATGCTGGCGATATTGAGCATCTTCATGGCCACCGCATCCGCCGTGCGCCCAATCACCTTGGCAAGCGCCATGATTTCAGGATTGCGCCCATGAATGCGCCCGTAAGGTAGCTGGCAATACAAGTGAAACGCCAGTTTAATTTGCTCGTGGGTCCAAAGTTGGGTGGCCATTTTGTTGTGCGGCTTGGTGGCGGCGAAGGCCGCCGCAGCCGCTTCCTTGGGTTGAATTGATGGAGGCGGTCAGTGTATCGAGCGTTCAAGGTCGGGTTGATTTTTGCCATAAAAAATCGTTTTTTATCATCGTGCAAAATGCAAACCACTGCGCTAAAAAAACCGCGCTTAGATTGCCCACTTAAATCGCCCTAGCCACCGCCGTGACAGACACCGTTAATTACTACAACCAAAACGCTGAC
>CAIMHL010000679.1 GCA_903840825.1 uncultured beta proteobacterium | reverse complement strand
TTTGATTATGGCTGGAGCGATTTTGACTGAAACAGCGTTGTCATATCTTGGCTTTGGTGTGGTTGCTCCAGATGTTTCACTGGGAATTTTGAACTCTATCGAGCGTTGCACGGTCAAAAAAGTAGTCCAAGCCGGGCCAGAATTTGTCATTGAGGAGGTCGAAAGCCTGGATGCCGATGCGCAGTCTTTGCTGAGCATGAAGCCGTCCTCTGACGTCAGCACCCATATTTTGGGCAAGGATTTGCCGCTGGAGCAAACCATCGCCAACATGACTGGCATTTTGGCGGCATTGGGCATCAAAATTGAAATTGCTTCTTGGCGCAACATCATCCCCAATGTCTGGTCATTGCATATACGCGATGCGCATTCACCGATGTGCTTTACCAATGGCAAGGGCGCAACCAAAGAAAGCGCGCTGGCCTCTGGCTTGGGTGAATACATTGAGCGGCTCAATAACAACCATTTTTACGCGGGCTCTTTTTGGGGCGAAGACATTGCTAACTCGGCATTCGTCCATTACCCGAACGAACGCTGGTTCAAGCCTCGTTCCAAGGATGCGCTCCCCACTGAAATTCTAGATGAGTACTGTTTAGAAATATATAACCCCGAGGGTGAGTTACGTGGTTCGCACCTGATCGACACCAACTCAGGCCACACAGAGCGCGGTATTTGCTCGCTGCCCTACTTGAGGCATTCAGATGGTGAGGTGGTGTATTTCCCGAGCAACCTGATTGAGAACCTGTTTGTCAGCAACGGCATGAGTGCCGGCAACACGCTGGCCGAAGCGCAGGTGCAGTGCCTGTCCGAGATCTTCGAGCGGGCAGTCAAGCGCGAAATCCTGGAGGGTGAAATGGCTTTGCCGGATGTGCCGCACGAGGTGCTGGCTAAATACCCCGGCATACTGGCCGGCATTCAAGGGCTAGAGGCCCAAGGCTTTCCGGTGCTGGTCAAAGATGCATCGCTGGGCGGTGTGTACCCCGTGATGTGCGTCACCTTGATGAATCCCCGCACTGGCGGCGTCTTTGCCTCGTTTGGCGCCCACCCCAGCTTCGAAGTAGCACTAGAACGCAGCCTCACCGAGTTGCTGCAAGGCCGCAGCTTTGAAGGGCTCAACGACTTGCCCCAACCCACTTTTGAGAGTAACGCAGTCACAGAGCCCAATAACTTTGTTGAACACTTTATTGACTCCAGCGGCATTGTGTCTTGGCGCTTTTTCAGCGCTAAGGCAGATTTCGAGTTTATCGAGTGGGATTTTTCTGGACAAGGTGAAAACTCCAATGTCCAAGAAGCTGCCACCTTGTTAGGCATTTTGGAAGACATGGGCAAAGAGGTCTACATGGCCGTGCATGACCAGTTGGGCGCCATCGCTTGCCGGATTTTGGTACCTGGGTACTCGGAGATTTACCCCTTGGAGGATCTGATCTGGGACAACACCAATAAGGCACTGTTATTCCGTGCCGATATTTTGAACTTGCACCGCTTGGACGATGCCAGTTTGGCGGAACTGATTGAGCGCTTGGACAACAGTGAACTCGATGAGTATTCTGACATTGCTACTTTGATCGGTATCGAATTTGATGAGAATACGGCATGGGGTCAACTGACCGTGCTCGAGTTGAAACTGTTAATCCATATGGCCTTGCAGCAATATGAGCCCGCCCATGAGTTGGTGGGGGCCTTCTTGCAGTTCAACGACAACACGGTAGAGCGCAAACTGTTTTATCAGGCCTTGAACGTGGTGCTGGAAGTGCAGCTTGATGATGAACTGGACATGCAAGACTATGCGGTCAACTTCCGCCGCATGTTTGGCAACGCCCGCATGGATGCAGTCATGGGCTCCTTAGATGGCAGCGTGCGCTTCTTTGGTTTAACGCCCACAAGTATGAAATTAGAGGGGCTTGATCGGCACCACCGCCTGATTGACAGTTATAAAAAACTGCATGTGGCGCGGGGCAAGCTTCAACCCCAACCTTAATCCCCTGCGCTATCTCCATCCCGCTTGGGCGGGGTCACACCCAAATGCAGGTAAGCGGCGTTGGTGGCAATGCGGCCACGGGGGGTGCGCTGCAGGTAACCTTGCTGAATGAGGTAGGGCTCGATCACGTCTTCGATGGTTTCGCGCTCTTCGCCAATGCTGGCCGCGATGTTGTCCAGCCCGACGGGGCCGCCGTCAAAGCGGTGAATAACGGCCTCCAGCAGTTTGCGGTCCATCAAATCGAAGCCTTTAGCATCCACATCAAGCATGGCCAGGGCACTATGAGCAATATCGAGCGTAATCTTGCCAACGCCCTTCACGTCCGCGTAGTCTCGTACTCGGCGCAGCAGCCGGTTGGCAATGCGCGGTGTCCCGCGTGAGCGGCGGGCAATCTCGTAGCCGCCGCGCTCGTCGGTGGGTACCTTGAGCAGGCCGGCACTGCGGCGTACGATCAGCGCCAGTTCGTCGTCGGTGTAAAACTCCAGCCGCGCCACAATACCAAAACGGTCGCGCAGTGGGTTGGTCAGCATGCCGGCACGGGTAGTGGCACCTACCAGCGTGAAGGGTTGCAAATCGAGCTTGATGGAGCGCGCAGCGGGCCCTTCGCCAATCATGATGTCAATTTTGTAGTCTTCCAGCGCGGGGTACAAAATCTCTTCGACCACAGGGCTCAGGCGGTGAATTTCATCAATGAAAAGAACATCATTTTTTTCAAGGTTGGTCAGCAATGCAGCCAAATCTTTGGGCTTTTCCAGCACCGGGCCACTGGTTTGGCGCAGGTTAACGCCCAGTTCATGCGCAATGATGTGGCTCAACGTCGTCTTGCCCAGGCCGGGCGGGCCGAATAGCAGCACATGGTCAAGCGCTTCGTCGCGCATTTTGGCGGCGCTGATAAAAATCTCCAGCTGCTCGCGTACTTTAGCTTGGCCCACGTACTCGTCAAGCAGCTTGGGGCGCAGGGCGCGTTCAATCGCCTCCTCAACCGGCGAGGCGGGGGCGGCGGAGACCACGCGCTTGGAGGGCGCGGGGGCAAAGTTATCAGTCTGAATGCTCACAGAGGTTGGCCGTTTGGGAATGGGCCTTGACTATAGCTTGAGCCGGAGCGCCGGCTTAAAAGGCGTCTTCGGGCATGTCGGCACAAGTGGGGTCGCGCCGTGACACCACCCCAAGCCAAGCGCCTATTTTTGGCAACTCATAATGATAAAAATAGGCTGCAGCCCTTACACGGCCTGCTTGAGCAGCTACGGTTTGAGTAGCACCTTGGCGCAAGCTTGCCAGAGACACATCCAGCCACATCCAAGCCAGCACGGTGTGGCCAAAGGCTTGCAGGTAGGGCACGGCGTTGGCCAGCGCCTCACCGGGCTTGCCGGTGGACCAGGCGGCCTCGGTCGCCTGGCTTACCTGCTGCAAAGCCAGTAGCAAGGCTTCAGCGTGGGCAACCAATTCGGGTAATTGTTTGGCTTGTGCAGCGGTTTCTGACATGCGAGCCGCCAACAAAGCCAGGCCCCTGCCGCCCTCCATCAGCACTTTTCGGCCCAACAAGTCAGCGGCCTGAATGCCGTGGGTGCCTTCGTGAATCATGTTGAGGCGGTTGTCGCGCCAGTATTGCTCCACGGGGAAATCGCGGGTGTAGCCATAGCCACCGTGCACCTGAATGGCCAGCGAGTTGGCCTCCAGACACCATTCGCTGGGCCAGCTTTTGGCAATTGGGGTGAGCACTTCCAGTATCAACCGGGCCTCATCTGCCGACTCAGGGCTGGCCGTGTGTT
This sequence comes from uncultured beta proteobacterium, assembly GCA_903840825.1. Lineage (GTDB taxonomy): Bacteria > Pseudomonadota > Gammaproteobacteria > Burkholderiales > Burkholderiaceae_C > Rhodoferax. The sequence continues at coordinate 4,710 of CAIMHL010000679.1, read as the reverse complement.
GCTCATCGACCAAGCGAGCGCAGTACAACTCCAGCGCAAGGGCACCCTCGCAATACGACTTTTGCGCCAGCAGCATGCGTTTGACATCGGCGTGCTCAATGATGCGCACTTGAGGCTGTGCGGCATCTTTGCCTCCTACGCCAAGTGGGCGACCCTGCGGACGATTTTTGGCGTAATCGAGAGAGGCGTAATAACCGGCAAAGCCCAACATGGTGGCGGCAATGCCCACGCCAATACGAGCCTCATTCATCATGTGGAACATGCAGCGCAGGCCTTCGCCGGGCTTGCCTACGAGATAGCCCACAGCACCAGCGCCCTCCCCGTTCAAACCACCGCCCGTGCTCAGTACCGGGTATTTGCCCTCACCAAAGTTGAGCAAGGCATTGGTCGTGCCGCGCCAACCAAGCTTGTGGTTCAGGCCAGCCAGGGCCACGTCGTTGCGCTCGCCGGTCAACTCGCCGTTCACATTCACCATTTTCTTGGGCACGACAAAAAGAGAAATACCGCGTGTGCCAGCTAGCAACTTACCATCGGGACCGGGTATTTTTGCAAGCACCAAGTGGATGATGTTGTCGGTCAACTCATGCTCACCAGATGAAATCCACATCTTGTTGCCCTTGAGGCGGTAACGCGCCCCCAGCGGATCACCCTCAAAGTCATCGCCATCCGGCGTGGCGCGGGTGAGCACGTCGCTCAGGGAAGACCCGGCTTGGGGCTCGCTCAGACACATCGTGCCTGAGAAACGCCCGGAAAATTCGTTTTTGGCAAACACTTCTTTTTGCAGAGCGGTGCCGTGCACCATCAGCAAATTGGCGTTGCCGGCGGTCAGCATGCCTGAGCCAATGCTGACCGAGGCCATGGCAAAAAAGGCATTGGCTGAGGCCTCGACCGTGTAGGGCAACTGCATACCGCCCATTTCGTAATCTTGCGCCGCGCTCAGCATACCGGACTCGGCATAGGCTTTGCAGGCATCGTGGGTGGCCTGCGGCAGGATCACTTTTTCACCGTCAAAATGCGGCTCTTGTGTGTCTACCAATCGATTGAAAGGCGCGAATTTCTCGCGTGCGATGCGCTCGCAAGTGTCTAGCACCGCATCGAAGGTGCCCCGGGAGTGGTCAGCAAAACGGGGCCGCTGCGTCAGCGTTTCTACCTTGAGCCAATCAAATAATAAAAAATCAAGGGTAGGACGCAGCGACATACTCAACTCCGGTTCAATTTATAAAACTTCAAAAATACCTGCTGCACCCATGCCGCCACCAATACACATAGTCACGCAGACGCGTTTGGCACCTCGGCGCTTGCCTTCAATCAGGGCGTGGCCAGTCAGGCGCTGACCGCTCACGCCGTAAGGATGGCCCACCGCAATGGCGCCGCCGTTGACGTTCAGGCGGTCAGCCGGAATGCCCAATTTGTCGCGGCAGTACAGCACTTGCACGGCAAACGCTTCATTGAGTTCCCAAAGGTCAATGTCGCTGATTTTCAGGCCCAAGCGGGCCAACACTTTGGGGATCGCAAAGACAGGGCCAATGCCCATCTCGTCAGGCTCGCAACCCGCCACGGCAAAGCCCAGAAAACGGCCCAAAGGCTTAAGTCCTTTTTTCTCGGCCAGTGCTTCGTGCATCACAACCACCGCACCGCCACCGTCCGAGAACTGGCTGGCGTTGCCAGCACTGATCAAGCCACCCGGCAAGGCAGAGCGCAAACCGCTGATGCCCTCTTTGGTGGTGCCATCACGAATGCCTTCGTCCTGGCTCACGGTGACTTGCTTGGTGGTGAGGCCCATGACCTTGTCGGCTACGCCCATCGTGACGGTAATCGGTGCAATCTCGGCATTAAACAAACCAGCGGCCAAAGCGGCGGTGGCACGCTGCTGGCTGGCTGCGCCGTATTCGTCCATGGCGTCACGGCCGATGTTGTAGCGCTTGGCCACGTTCTCGGCGGTTTGCAACATATTCCAGTAAATTTCAGGCTTGTTTTTTACCAGCCAAGGATCAGCCAGCATGTGGGTGTTCATTTCTTGCTGCACGCAAGAAATGCTTTCCACGCCACCCGCCACATAAATATCGCCCTCACCCGCGATCACACGTTGAGCAGCCAAGGCAATGGTTTGCAAGCCCGAGGAGCAAAAGCGGTTCACGGTCATGCCGGAAACAGTGATAGGACAACCTGCACGCAAGGCAATTTGGCGCGCAATATTGGCGCCAGTGGCCCCTTCAGGGTTGGCACAACCGATGATGAGGTCATCGACTTCGCCGGCTTCAATGCCGGCGCGGGCGATAGCGTGCTCGACCGCGTGGCCGCCCAGAGTCGCGCCATGGGTCATGTTGAAAGAGCCCTTCCAGCTTTTGGCAAGAGGGGTACGGGCGGTTGAGACAATTACGGCAGAGGTCATGATAGTGTCCTATAGTGAGGCTTAGTTGAAGGTCTTGCCTTCGGCGACTAACTTGGCAAGCAGGGGTGCAGGCTTCCAGAAGTTGGCGTCATCCAAGGGGTTTTTGGCAAAGCGGTTCATGGCTTGCACCACGTTGAACAAGCCCACCTGATCAGCGTAGTTCATGGGGCCGCCGCGATAAATTGGGAAGCCATAGCCCATCAAATACACCACATCAATATCGCTGGCTTTGGTGGCAATGCCTTCTTCCAAAATATGCGCAGCTTCGTTCACAAGTGCAAAGACTAGACGCTGCACAATTTCTTCGTCAGCAATCTTGCGGGCTGTGATGCCCAATGAGACGCGGTGGTCTTCCACCATCTTGACCACTTCAGCGCTAGGTACCGCATCGCGTTTACCAGCCATGTAGTCGTACCAACCAGCGCCAGTTTTTTGACCAAAACGGCCTTTTTCACACAACAGATCGGCAGTCTTGCTGTACATCATGCCGGGCTGCTCGGTGTTGCGGCGTTTGCGAATAGCCCAACCAATATCGTTGCCAGCCAAATCGCCCATGCGGAATGGCCCCATGGCAAAGCCAAATTTTTCAACGGCTTTGTCCACCTGGGCAGGCGTACAACCTTCGTCTAGCAAAAAGCCAGCCTGGCGTGCATATTGCTCAATCATGCGGTTGCCAATAAAGCCGTCACAAACCCCTGAGACCACCGCTGTTTTCTTGATCTTTTTGGCCACAGTCATGACGGTCGCCAACACATCTTTGGCTGTCTTCTCACCTCGCACCACTTCAAGCAGTTTCATCACGTTGGCAGGACTGAAGAAGTGCAGTCCCACAACGTCTTGAGGGCGTTGTGTGAAGGCGGCAATTTTGTTCAGATCAAGGGTGGAGGTGTTGGACGCCAAAATGGCGCCGGGCTTCATCACGCGGTCCAACTCTTTAAACACCGCCTCTTTGACGCCGATTTCTTCAAACACGGCTTCAATCACCAGGTCTGCGTCTCGCAGTTCATCGTAGATCAGCGTGGTGCTCAAGAGCGCCATGCGTTGCTCGTATTTCTCAGGCTTGAGTTTGCCTTTCGTGACCTGGGACTCGTAGTTTTTACGAATGGTAGCCAAGCCGCGGTCCAATGCGTCTTGCTTCATTTCAAGCATCTTGACAGGAATGCCAGCATTCAAGAAGTTCATGGCAATACCACCACCCATGGTGCCTGCCCCAATTACAGCGATTGAATTGATAGCTCTTTGTACGGTATCTGAAGGAACATCAGGTATTTTGGAAGCAGCACGGTTGGCGATAAAAATGTGTCGCAAAGCCCGGCTTTCTGGCGACCACATCAAGTTAATGAAGTTATCACGCTCAAAGGCCATACCGTCGTCAAACTTCTTCTTGGTTGCTGCCTCAACGGCATCCACGCAAATGGCCGGTGCTGGGTAGTTTTTGGACATGCCCTTGACCATGTTGCGGGCAAACTGGAAGTACGCATCGCCCAGGGGGTGTTTGCAACGCAAGTTGCGCACCAAGGGCAGTGGCCGCACAGAAGCTACTTCGGCGGCATAGGCCAAAGCCTCTGCCATTAATGACTCGGCTGAGACGGCCATTTTTGTGAACAATTGTTGTCCTGGCAACTTGGCCAGCATCTCGCTGGGGACGGGCTCGCCACTGACAATCATATTGAGCGCGGCTTCAACACCCAAAACGCGGGGCAGGCGCTGTGTGCCGCCCGCGCCAGGAATTAAGCCCAGCTTGACTTCTGGCAGCGCGACACTGCAACCAGGCGACGCTATGCGGTAATGGCAACCAAGTGCCAACTCCAGACCACCGCCCATGCACACCGTGTGAACAGCCGCAACGACGGGTTTATCCGAATTTTCAAGTGCCAAGATGACACTTAACAAATTGGGTTCCTGCATGGCTTTGGGGCTGCCGAATTCCTTGATATCAGCGCCGCCTGAAAATGCGTTTCCAGCGCCAGTGATCACAATCGCTTTCACTCCGGCATCAGCATTGGCTTTTGCTACGCCATCGGCCACACCCTGGCGAGTGCTCAATCCCAAGCCGTTGACCGGCGGGTTGTTGAGGGTAATGACGGCAATATCGCCCAGCACTTTGTAGTCAGCGGTCATGGTTGAAGTCCTTGATGAAAATAATAGAACGGTCGTACTTTTTTTTAATTATAAAAGTCAACCAAAGGGAATCCAGACCCTTTTGTCCCCTGTGGGACAAAAGGCTCAAACCTCCAGCCACTCCCGGCGCACCAGTTTGTCGTTGCGCAAGTCATCCGGGGTACCGGAGAAAACAATGCTGCCGTGGCCCATCACCA
>CAIMHL010000678.1 GCA_903840825.1 uncultured beta proteobacterium | reverse complement strand
TTCTGCACAGAAACGTTTAGCAGCAGCAGTGCTTTACTTTTGAAACTGGAAGACAGCAGTGGCGAATTGAGTTTGGCTGTTTGTCGTTCTGCGTTTTCACACCCGTGTTTGCTTTTGACTCCCCAGAATCATCCCCGGCTAGAAGATCAATACTGGCCATCTTCAGCCTTAACTAAAGGCAGGGCGTGTAATCAACATCATTGGGCGAAAGCGAGCGAATAAATGAGAGTTGGACTTGGGGCACGGAGCCAATACTCACGTTTCGCCAAGTCAGCCAAAGCTGTGGCACGGACTTGGCACAGCCAAGGCACACACAAGGCACAGGGACCTTGGGTGCCTGTTTGCTGACGACTGGACTAATTTGGAGATTTAACCCCCAATGAGTAAAAGCCTACATCGCTTAACTCACCGTAAGTTAGCACTCATTCACTGGGAAAGCTAGTGCTGGTGCGGCTGGCGGGGATCGAACCCACGACCCTTGGCTTCGGAGGCCAATACTCTATCCACTGAGCTACAGCCGCAACTCTAAAAAAGACCAATATTCACATTTTCGCGGCAAACCTGGGTGACTACAGGCTTCGGAGGCCAATACTCTATCCACTGAGCTACAGCCGCAATCAAGAAGATGCATTGTAGGGGTTTTCAAAGTGCCTCCCGTTATAATCGTCAACTGCTTTTACTGTGCCTGACTATTAGAGGAATCCATGAGCGACAAAAATACAACTCCGCAAATTGAAGACGAAGAAGACCACACTGGACCGGTTAAAACACCGAAGCAGTTACTACTCATGGCATTTTTCTCGTTTGTGGCGCCCATTTTTGTCATCATAGGTTTGGTTATTTACGTAACTGCCGATAAAAAACCTGAAGCCGGTGCCGTCAATTTAGAAAAATCCATTGAAATGCGGATTCAAAAAATCGGTGCGGTTGAGATTCGTGATGCCAACCGAGAACTGAAATCTGGCGAAGAAGTTTATAAAGCCCAATGCGTTGCTTGCCATGCCGCTGGGCTTGCCGGCTCACCAAAATTTGGTGATGTGACAGCTTGGGCACCTCGCATAAAGACGGGTTACGAAGCCTTGTTAAATGCTGCGGTTGGCGGCAAAAACGCCATGGGCGCACAGGGCGGTGGTGATTACGAAAATCTTGAAATTGGGCGTGCCGTGGTTTATATGGCTAACGCGTCTGGTGGCAAATTTGAACAGCCCAAAGCGGTAGCTGCTGCAAAGTAAGCAAAACCATCGCGTTGAAAAAATCGGCTTAGGCCGATTTTTTACATCAAAAGCCTGATTTATCAAGCCAGGCTTGCTTGGGCAGCTATTTTATTTATAGTGATTGTGTGGCCGATATGTGCTTGTCGTCTTAGGTCTGGCCTGCGCCACGCAGCGCTCTTCGGTACTGCATGGCTTCGGCTACATGGCCGACCTGGGTGTTGCTGGCACCCGCTAGGTCGGCGATAGTACGGGCTACCTTGAGCGCTCGGTGGGTGCTGCGCGCAGACCAGCCCAGTCGGGCGGCAGCCACGTTCAGGAACTTGACGGCGGCATCGTCCAGAAGCACAAATTTATCAATTTCCTGGCCCTGCAAGGCCTGGTTAGGTTTACCTTGCCTCTGCATGGCGTAATCGCGTGCTTGTGTGCAACGGGCCCGGATGTCTGAGGTAGATTCTCCAATGCGCGCCAAGAGCAAGTCGGCTGGGGGCAGGGCAGGTACTTCGATGTGAAGATCAATGCGGTCGATCAGAGGGCCGCTGAGTTTGCCTTGGTAGCGGGACACCTGGTCTGGAGAACACCGACAGGCTTTTTGTGCAGACCCCAAGTAGCCGCAGGGACATGGGTTCATGGCGGCTATCAGTTGAAAGCGTGCGGGGAATTCGGACCGCCGTGCCGCCCGAGAAATGGTGATAGTGCCTGACTCAAGGGGTTCACGCAGCGCCTCAAGCGCGGCCCTTGGGAATTCTGGCAGCTCGTCGAGAAACAAAACGCCGTGGTGGGCCAACGATATTTCACCCGGCCGGGGTGGAGAGCCGCCGCCCACCAGCGCCACAGCGCTGGCGGTATGGTGAGGGCTGCAGGTAGGGCGCTGCGCCCAGCGGTCCAGTGAAAATCGACCGCCCAAGGAGGCGACAGCGGCGCTTTGTAGCGCCTCTTCGGTCGTCATTTCGGGCAGCAAGCCCGCAAACCTTTGGGCCAACATCGACTTGCCAGAGCCGGGCGGGCCCATGAGCAGCAGGCTATGGCCACCAGCCGCTGCAATTTCCAAGGCGCGTTTGGCGCCAAGTTGCCCCTTGACGTCAGCCAAATCTGGGTAACTGAGGGCTTGCGTCTTCGGCTTGGACACCACACGCGTCCAACCTGCTGCGGGTTCTGGCGGAGGGGTATCGGCGGCTTGCGGTAAAAAATGCTGCACTACATCTAGCAAATGACGGGCGCTGTAAACCTGGGCATCGGGGACCAAAGCCGCTTCCTCGGCGCTTCCCGGGGGCAGCACCAGTTGTGTCACGACACGCCCTGCGTGCAGGGCCAGGCTCATAGCCAAGGCGCCACGAACTGGGCGCAACTCGCCCGAGAGCGACAACTCGCCGGCAAACTCATGGCCAGCCAGTTTCGAGGCATCAATCTGGCCACTGGCCGCCAAAATCCCCAGCGCGATAGGCAAATCGAACCGCCCTGAGTCCTTGGGCAGGTCTGCCGGTGCCAGGTTAACGGTGATGCGCTTGTTGTTGGGAAACTCAAGCCCCGAGTTTTGAATGGCACAGCGAACCCGCTCTCGCGCTTCCTTGACCTCCACATCCGCCAATCCCACCAGCGTAAAGCTGGGCAAACCATTGGCCAAATGGACTTCAACGGTGACTGCTGCAGCCTCAAGCCCCAGCAAGGCGCGGCTTTGAACCAGGGAAAGACTCATCAGAAATTCTCTCTAAAAGGGTGCATGGGCAGTTGCCGCACCTCGTCTGTGCGCACCAGAGCGGTGCAAGCTGTGTTTATGTACAGCCATCTTAACGTACGCAGTTTTATGCCTGTCACAGTGGCTTGAGCTTGTTGGTAGAAGAGTTGGCATGGTCTGTGCATTAAGCGACTATCCCTCAAACATTTTGGAGAACGCATGAAACTTGTCACTGCCATCATTAAACCCTTCAAGCTGGACGAAGTGCGTGAAGCTCTCTCGGCCATTGGCGTGCAGGGTATCACCGTGACTGAAGTCAAGGGCTTTGGTCGCCAAAAAGGCCATACCGAACTCTACCGGGGTGCGGAATACGTCGTTGATTTTTTGCCTAAAGTCAAAATTGAAGCCGCTATTGATGACGCCTTGGTCGACCAAGTCATCGAAGCCATCGAGGGTGCCGCCCGCACCGGAAAGATCGGCGACGGCAAGATTTTTGTTTACAACCTCGAACAGGTCGTTCGTATCCGCACCGGCGAAACCGGCAAAGAAGCGCTGTAACGCACCAGGTCAACGACACGAGAAACACATTATGAAAAAACTACTTGTATCCCTTGCGCTGGGCTTGAGTCTTCTGACATCGGGCTCCGCTTTGATGGCCCAGGCACCTGCCGCACCCGTCGCTGCGGCATCTGCCGAAGCCAAGCCTGCTGACTCAGCACCTGCTGCTGCAGCGCCCGCCGCCGCCGCCGTG
>CAIMHL010000677.1 GCA_903840825.1 uncultured beta proteobacterium | reverse complement strand
CGGCTGACTAACTTGGCTTGCCACTTTTCAGTGATGCCAGAGCCGCGAATGGATTGAGCTTTTCAGCCAAAGCCGTCTCAAATCCAGCGTCCACGACTTCGAGCTTGACAGCCACCGGGCAGGTCTCGTGGCGAGGCACCACCGGCAAGGCCATCAACACTTCATCCTCAATAAGGTCGTGCAAATTAAATTCCTGGCTCATGACCAAAATATCTTCTTCAGCTTCCTCATCTTCGACCTCTGCGGCTGCTTCATTGGCGACAAACCGAAATGACTGATCAACGACCAAGTCCACCTCGACCGGTCCCATGCACCGTTGGCAAACCATGGGCATGCAAAGATCGACCTGCACATGAAGCCAAATTTGCTCGCTGCCTGATTCATCAGCGCGCACTTCGCCGCTGGCCGACCAATTTAATGCCGTTTCAGACTCTAAAGTCCGTGCTTCGTGCGTGAGACGCTCGTATTTTGATAGCGCATCATGGCCTGCAAGGGGGCTGGCAGCATGTGCAAACGCTTTAATATCCAATTGGATGGGGGGTGACTCATTTTTCATGCGTGCAGTGTAAGAGAATCACGGCATGTCTGAATCCCCCCAACGAAAACTCATCCTGGGCTCCACTTCGCCCTACCGACGCGAACTTCTGGCGCGCCTTCGCATTCCTTTTGACGTGGCCGCGCCCGATGTGGACGAGGCGCCCCAGGCTTTTGAATCGCCCAAACTGCTGGCTTGCCGACTGGCGATGGCCAAGGCACGCGCAGTGGCCGCTCAATTTCCTGCTGCGGTGGTCATCGGATCAGACCAAGTGGCCGACCTTGACAGCATGCCTTTAGGCAAACCCGGCACCCATGAGCGCGCGGTCCTGCAACTGCAGCAAATGCGCGGCAAAACTGTGATTTTCCAAACGGCGGTGGCGGTGGTGTGCTTTGAGACCAATTTCGCGCAGATGGACCTGGCACAGGTCAAAGTCAAATTTCGGGAACTCTCCGACTTGGAAATTGAAAACTACCTGCGGGCAGAAACACCGTACGACTGCGCCGGCAGTGCCAAAAGCGAAGGTCTGGGCATCGCCTTGCTGGAGTCCATTGACAACGACGACCCCACCGCCCTGGTGGGCCTGCCACTGATTCGAACCTGCCGCATGATTCAAGCCGCTGGCATCAAGGTCATCTGATGAGCACCACACCACTCAAGCCGGGCCAAGTGCGCGGTAAGCTTTACTTGGTTCCAGCACCGCTAGATTTTGGCTGCAGCACCGAGTCTGACCTCCAAAACTCGATGCCCGTTGGGACATTAACGATCGCTGCCAAACTCAATCATTGGGTGTGCGAAAACGCCAAGTCAACCCGCGCCTACCTAAAGCGCGTCAACGCCATCGTTGAACTGAGCCAACCGGTGCAGGCCCAACAGATCAAAGAGCTCCCCCGCGAGGTGCATAAAAAGGGCGACCACACGGGTAATTTCGATGCCCGCCCCCTGCTCGCCCCGGCCCTTGAAGGGCATGACATGGGCTTGGTCAGTGAAGCAGGCATGCCTGCGGTAGCCGATCCCGGCTCATCGGTGGTGCGTGCTGCGCATGATCTGGGTATCAAAGTGGTGCCTCTGACGGGGCCGGTGTCTTTGTTGCTCGCTTTGGCCGCCAGTGGGCTGAACGGTCAGAATTTCGCTTTTGTTGGGTATTTGCCCCAAGAGGGGTCCGAGCGAGTGCAGCGCATCAAGGAACTGGAGTCTTACGCCATGAAAACGGGTCAAACTCAATTGTTCATTGAGACCCCCTACCGAAATGCCGCCATGTTTCAGGCCTTGCTACAAGCCTTGCAACCCAACACCCGTGTGGCAGTGAGCAGCGGTCTTACTCTGGAGACGGGTGTTTGCCTGAGTGACTATGTGAAAAACTGGCGTCAGAAACCTTCGCCCCTGAACAACTCGACCCCCGTCGTTTTTGCACTGGGGCGTTGATCATTACTTGACGGCGGGGATGGCCTTGAGCGCGTGGATGGCGCCTTCACCGATGGAGGCACCAAAGCGCTTGACCAAGCGCTCGGCCACGTTTTCACGGCGGGTGTAGTCGACAATATCTTCTGCTTTGACGATTTCACGCGCCACGAAGTCGAGATTGCCCAATTGGTCGGACAGTCCGAGCTCAACGGCTTGTTGGCCACTCCAGAACAAGACACTGAAAATCTCGGGCGTTTCCTTCAACCGATTACCCCGACCGGCTTTGACCACGTCAATGAACTGCTTGTGAATTTCGTCCAACAT
>CAIMHL010000676.1 GCA_903840825.1 uncultured beta proteobacterium | reverse complement strand
TGTCGATAGATGTCCATTACAAACATACATTTAGAACGTTTGCGCATTCTCCTCGGCCGATGCTCAAGTCCATACTTTCTGAGCTAGAGTTGGTAGCGCCGGAGCTGTTTAAAGGTGTTCGTTCCACTGTATTTAGAACTTGGGATACGCCAACAATAGTGTCTGATTTTGTAATGCGCTGGGCCTTGGCAACGGGGAGGGCAGTTGTTAAAGATCACAGCCACTTGTATGTCTCAACCGGCACCAGAGGAAGTTTTGCGGAGCTTGATTTATTAAAATCAATGATCGGAAAAATTGACTTTTTCTGTATCAATGACACCACCGACGATGCGGAATTTGATGATCCACGTTTTGAAAATGTACGAAACGCCATGGAATTGATGTTTCCATTGGCATCCACTTTTGAAACATGATGTGTTCTTAAACGTTCACGGTCCTAGACTGGAACGGTGTAGTTAAGTGTCATCCGACCGCCATCAACGGTCACGATTTCACCTGTCACGTAACTGGCGGCATCACTTGCCAACCAAGCAACTACGTCAGCAATCTCAGAAGGTTCGCCGAGGCGCTTCATCGGCGTACGACTCAAGATGCGAGCCCTGGCATCTTCACTGGTTAAGACCGCACGGGCAGCAAGTTGAGTAGCAATAGTGCCTGGTGCTACCGCATTCACCCGGATACCCTTGTCAGCCAACGCCAAAGCCATGACGCGTGTCAGTTGGTTGATACCCCCTTTACTGACGTTGTAGCTGGCAATGCTTGGAATGGTCAGTACGGCGTTAACCGAACTCATGTTGACAATATTTCCGGATCCTGCCGAAGCCATAACGCTTGCAACTGCTTGGCCCATCAAAAATGAACCTTTGATATTGACTCTTAAGACTGCATCGAAATCATCTTCTGTCACTTCTAGAAAATCGGCTGCTTTGAAAATACCTGCGTTGTTCACGAGCACATCGATGCGACCAAACAAGGAGACTGTCTGGGCCACAGCATGGTCTACGTCAGCTTTGTTGCAGACATCACAATGCAGGAAGGTGACGCCTAATTCGGACGCCAGGGCTTGACCTGGCGTGTCCGCCACATCTACGATAACGACCTTTGCACCTTCGCTTGCGAAGCGTCTCACGCATGCTTCACCAATGCCCTGAGCGCCGCCCGTGACGATGCAGATCTTGTTGCCGAGATTAAAAAAAACCTTGGATGGTGTGGAGGTCATAGTCATGGACGTATTCTGTTTGTATAAGCAGCCGTGAATTTGATTGCATTGTCTTCGATTTCTGCGACAGACATGCCCGGCTTGTAAAGAGAGAATCCTATGCCAAAACCGCTAACACTTGCTAACAGGTACGCACCCATATTATCAAACGTGATGCCGCCGACTGAGAATAGTCTGGTTTTCTCGGGTAGTACTGACCACTCCGGGGTCTGTGGTTGGGAAGCCGTTTTCGTCAATGAGGGTGCCTGGTTCGACGGTTCGGCCTTCGTTGTAAGCCACCCGCATCTTGCCTTGTGCCACCCGGCTGGTGGCAAAATCCAGCACGAACGGGGGGCGGTCTTTCAGGGGGACGCCAATGCAACAGGGGTTCGTACCGTAGCGTCCGTCGGCACCGCCAAAGG
>CAIMHL010000675.1 GCA_903840825.1 uncultured beta proteobacterium | reverse complement strand
CCAGCCAGTTCAAAAGCTTTTTGCAGCCGCTGGCGCTCATGACCGCGCTGCCGCTGACGCTGATCGGCGTGGTACTGGCGCTGTTGCTATTTGGCTCGACGCTGTCCATGTTTTCGATCATTGGCGTGGTCATGCTGATGGGCCTGGTCACCAAAAATGCCATTTTGTTGGTGGACTTTGCCATCCGCGCCCGCGAACCCTCGGTCAATGCACAAGGCCAGGCCGTGGCGGGATTAAACCGGCACGATGCCCTGTTGATGGCGGCAAAAGTACGGCTACGCCCCATTTTGATGACCACGCTGGCCATGATCTTCGGCATGGTGCCCCTTGCTTTTGCCCTCACTGAAGGCTCAGAGATGCGCGCGCCCATGGGGCAAGCGGTCATCGGCGGTGTGATCACCTCCTCCTTGCTGACCTTGGTGGTGGTGCCTGTGGTGTATTGCTACATGGATGATCTGGCGCAGTGGCTGCGCAAACGTTGGGGTAACGCTGACAAAGACGTCAGCGCCGCCGGGTAAAATTTTACATATTCGGTTAACACACCCCCTGGAGTACCAAAAATGAATTTAGAACAAGCCCGCTTCAACATGATCGAACAGCAAATTCGCCCGTGGGATGTGCTCGACACCGAGGTTTTGCACCTGCTGTCAGTGGTCAAACGCGAAGATTTTGTGCCTTTGGCGCACAGGGCGCTGGCTTTTGTTGACATGGAAATCCCCCTCGGGCACGGCCAAGTGATGCTGGCACCCCGCGTCGAGGCGCGCATGCTGCAAGATGCCGCCGTTCAAAAACACGAAAAAGTGCTGGAGATTGGCAGTGGCTCAGGTTACATGACCGCCCTGCTAGCGCACCGCGCCCAGCGCGTGATTTCGCTTGAGATCAACCCTGAGTTGGCCGCAATGGCGCGTACCAATCTGCAAAAAGCCGGTATCCACAACGCCGAAGTCCGCACCCTGGATGGCTCGGTTGACGCACCGGTAGAAGGCCCGTTTGATGTCATCGTGCTCGGCGGTTCGGTGGCCGAAGTGCCACAAAACCTGTTGTCAAATCTCAAGATCGGCGGCCGCTTGATTGCTATTGTGGGCAATGAGCCCATCATGCGCGAAACCCTGGTGACTCGAACCGGCGAGGCTGACTTCACCAGCAGCCAACCCTGGGACACCGTGGTCCCTCGTTTGCTCAACTTTCCCGAGCCTTCGCACTTTAAATTCTGATAAAAATGATTACTCAAATTCGTCCCTCTCAGCTGGCCCAATGGCTTGAATCCGTGCGTGGCCACGGCAACCCGGTGGTGATTGATGTGCGTGAACCGTCAGAGTTGGCGGTTGCCAGCATCAAGGCGGACGGGTTTGATCTCATCACGATTCCCATGGGCGTGATTCCGCCTCGCTTGAGCGAGCTTGACCCAGAGCAGCCCATTGCTTGTCTGTGCCACCACGGTGTGCGCAGCATGCAGGTGGCCTCATTCTTGAAGTCAAGGGGTTTTGCCCATGTGGCCAATATTGCGGGCGGCATCAACGCTTGGTCGGCCGAATTGGACCCCAGCATTCCCCGCTACTAAAACGGCGTCGACACCCCGGTTTTCTGATCCATAGCCGTCTTGGCTCTCCCTAAGTTTTGCTTTCAACCCCAAGGTTCACCATGAAAATGCCCCGTCTTCTGCCCCTGTTTATGGCCATCAGCGCGACCTTTGCGCTCCCCGCACAGGCTCAAAGTCTGGTGGACCTTTATGAGTCAGCCCGTGGCTTTGATGCCAGCTACCAGTCGGCCAAGTCGCAGTTCAACGCCACCGTGGCCAAGGCTGAGCAGGCCCGCGCGGCGATATTGCCAACGGCCAACCTCGGTTTCGTGAAGTCGCGCTCAAATCAAGACTACACGTCTGCCACTGGAAACCGGGACTACAGCTACGGCACTGAAACCACGACCTTGAGCGCTTCGCAGCCGCTCTACCGCCCGGCCAATAGGGCCAGCTATCAGCAAGGCACCAAACAATTTGATTTGGCGCAAGCCCAGCTCCTGGCCGCTGATCAGGACCTGATCGTGCGCGTCAGCCAAGCCTACTTTGATGTGCTGGCCTCGCAAGACAACTTGGCGTTTGTCAAAGCGCAAAAAACTGCCGTGGCCGAGCAACTGGCCTCGGCCAAGCGCAACTTTGAAGTGGGCACCTCCACCATCACCGACACTAGAGAGGCGCAAGCCCGCTTCGATTTGGTGGTGGCCCAAGAAATTGCCGCTGAAAACGATTTGCGCGTCAAAAAAATTGCCTTGGACCAACTGGTGGGCAAAACCGAAGCCCAGCCCCAGCAATTGGCCCAGCCCCTGACTTTGCCTACCGTGGTGCCCAGCGATGTGAACCAGTGGGTTCAGCAATCAAGCACCAGCCACCCCAGCATCAAGCAGGCACAAATCGCGCTTGATGTGGCCCAACTTGAAACCAAAAAAGCAGAAGCTGGCCATAAACCCACGCTGGACCTGACGGCCAACATGAACGCCATTAATAACCTGGATGGCAGCAGCAGCGGACCAGGTAGTTCGCGCGTCAACGCCAGCTCGATCGGCCTGTCCTTCAACCTGCCCCTATTTGCCGGTTTCTCCACGCAAAACCGCATCAAGGAAACGCTGGCTCTTGAAGACAAGGCCCGCAACGACCTGGAAGGTGCCAAACGTGCCGTCGCCCAAGGCACGCGCACGGCGTTCTTTGGTGTGCTGTCCGGCCAAGGTCAGGTGAAAGCCTTGGAAGCCGCAGAAGCCTCTAGCCAAAGCGCGCTTGACGCCAACAAACTGGGCTACCAGGTGGGTGTGCGCATCAACATTGATGTGCTCAACTCCCAAAGCCAGTTGTTTGACACCAAAGCCAAGTTGGCCAAAGCGCGCTACGACGTGCTCTTGGGCAGCTTGAAACTGCGCCAGGCCAACGGCACCTTGAAGGCCGAAGACCTAAGCGGCGTCAACGCCTTGCTCGCCAAGTAAAGCCAGCACAGCAGCCGCTGTTTTTTCAACCGCACCCCGGTGCGCGTTTGAAAACTCGGCGGCCGCGCTCACCATCGCCTCTCGGGCGACTGCATCGCCAGCCAGCTTCAATGCCACGTTCACGGCCTCGGTCAAATTGGCCACCCGGCCTGCGGCACCAGCGGCCTCGGCCAATTCAGCGGCTTCACTGAAGTTGTAGGTATGCGGCCCCATCACCACCGGGCAAGCGCAAGCGGCGGCTTCAATCAGGTTTTGCCCCCCCAAAGGCTCAAAACTCCCCCCCAGCAAA
This sequence comes from uncultured beta proteobacterium, assembly GCA_903840825.1. Taxonomy (GTDB): domain Bacteria; phylum Pseudomonadota; class Gammaproteobacteria; order Burkholderiales; family Burkholderiaceae_C; genus Rhodoferax. The sequence goes on along the minus strand of CAIMHL010000675.1, from coordinate 2,827 downwards.
GCCAGGTCGGCCAGTCCGTAATAAAGCGACATCTCACCCAACGAGTCTCCGAGCCAGATCGTGGGCACCGAGGCGTCCTCAGTCTCGCCGGCCTCCTCGGCTGAGGGTGGACCCTCCGCCCAAGTGCTGCGCCGCGAGACCCTGAAACCGTGCTGCTCGATCAGCGCCGCCACCTCAGTAAAGCGCTGAGGATGCCGGGGCACGATAAGCCACTGGGTATTTGATGCTCCTGAATTTATAGCTGGTAAAGAATTTCCATCAATGTCTATAGACCTAAATGATGACAATATCTCCAACAAGGCCAGTTCTTCGCCATCCCTCGAACTGGCCAAAAGTACCACCGGGCGGCCCAGCGCCAAGCGCCAGTGGCGTCCAAGATCAAGCTGCTCGGTGTTGGGTTGGGCGTCAAATTTGAGGTTGCCAAAAACACTCCCGACAGGGGCGCCCAGCATGATGAGTCGCTGCGCATCCGCCTTCGTCTGCGCCCAAGTGGTCGTCAAGGCACTGAACGCGGGACGCGCCAGCCACGACAAATTCAGGGACTCTTTCAACGATTTTTCGCTCATGCGAGCGTTCACCAGCACCAAAGGCACTCCAGCCAGCTGGCACTCTGCGGTTAAATTGGGCCAGATTTCGGTTTCAATCAAAAGACCAATGCGGGGCTTGAAATGGGCCAAAAACCGCTTAACCACACCGATCGTGTCCCATGGCTGCCAGACCTGAACGTCGCCTGGGCGCAGCAGCTTTTTCCCCTCAGCCCGGCCCGTTGCGGTGCCGTGCGTGAGCAATAAACGCATGCCGGGCAGCCGAGCCCGCAGGCGCGCACTGAGCACGGCCGCCGCCCGAGTTTCGCCTAAAGAGACGGCATGCACCCAGACAAAGCCGCCTTGGATTACTTCGGGGTATTGGCCAAAGCGCTCTTCAACCGCTACCAAATACCCTGACTCCATCACCCCGCGCTTGGCCAGCCGCCGTCTAAGCAGCGGCACCAGTGCCAGCATCAGCAAGTTGTAGGGGTAGCGAATCATGTGATAAAAATTATTGCACGGCCGCTGGTGCGACCAAGCGACAGCGCTGCCAGGCGTCCCACACCTCGGTCACCTCAGGCACATGGTCACCGCCCACCGCGCACTGGTGGGCTTGGCCCACCGGCCCGGCGCGCCAGGCACGGGCTTGGCTAAAAATTTCCACTACAGGCAAATCCAGAGCCACCGCCAAATGGCTCAAGCCCGAGTCCACCCCCAGCACACTGTGACAGGTCGCCATCACGCCCAGAAGCTCAGCCAGGCTTGTGCGGGGCAACACCTGCACGCCGTCCCCCAGGCCCGCTTTGAGCTGTTGCGCAAGGGCGTGTTCGCGCTCGTTGGACTGGGGAACCCAGACCTCAAAACCAGCGTCAACACAGCGGCGGCCCAGCGCCAGCCAGTGCGACGTGGGCCACTCGTTGTCTTCGCGCGTGGTGCCGTGGGCAAAAAAAACGGCTGGCTGCTGCTGGGCGCGCAAGTGGGCAAAAGGATAGACGGGCGCTTGGCGCAGCAGGGCCGGATCGTCAAAGCCGAGTGCGCGTGCGGCCAACTGGCGGGTGCGCGCTACGGCGTGCAGCCGGGTGTCCATCGGCACGGTGCGGTCCAGCATCCAGCGCACCGGCCATTCATACGCACACAGCTCACTGCGGTTGCCGTAGGTCACGCTAAAGCCCGACTCAGTCAGGCGAGCACCCCGCGCAACCCGCGCTGATTTGATCAAGCCCTGAAAATCAATCACCACGTCGTAAGCTTCCCCGCGCAGCGTGGCCCAAAACTGGCGCCACTCGGCACGCGTTTGGGCCGCAAACGGCGTTTTGCGCCAGCGCCGCTGGGCGCAGGGCAGCACCCGTCGCAGGCCCGGCACTTGACCGAGCAAATCTGCAAAGGCCTCTTCCACCACCCAGTCAATCTGCGCCCCTGGAAACTGGGTCGCCAAGTCGTGCAACACCGGCAAAGTCTGAACGACATCGCCCAAGGAAGAAAGCTTGACGACCAGAATTTTCAATGCGCCGCCCTATCAATTTGCGCACCGGGCTTGACACTGCGCAGCAAAGCCAGCATCTCGCCCTCGATGCGGTGCAGGGCGTCCTCTGTGTGGCCTTCAAAGCGCAACACCAGAACAGGCGTGGTGTTGGAGGCGCGGATCAGGCCAAAGCCATCGGGCCAATCCACCCGCAGACCGTCGATGGTGTTGACGGTGGCAGGGGCGGAAAAATGCGCGCGCGCCACCAACTGCGCCACCAGCACATGGGGCTCGCCCTCGGCGCACTTCACGTTTAATTCCGGCGTGGAAAAACTGGTGGGCAAAGCATCAAGCACAGCATTGGCATCGGGCGAGCGGCTCAAAATCTCCAGCAAGCGACAACCCGCGTAGGTGCCATCGTCAAAGCCAAACCAGCGTTCCTTGAAGAAAATGTGGCCGCTCATCTCTCCCCCAAGCGGCGAGTCAATCTCTTTCATCTTGGCCTTGATGAGCGAGTGCCCGGTTTTGAACATCAGTGCTTTGCCGCCGGCGGCTTCAATGGCTGGTGCCAGGCGCTGTGAGCATTTCACGTCAAACAAAATGGTACCGCCCGGCACGCGGCTCAGCACATCTTGGGCAAACAGCATCATCTGGCGGTCGGGGTAAATGTTGTTGCCCCCTTTTGTGACGATGCCCAGGCGGTCGCCATCGCCGTCAAAAGCCAAGCCCAACTCGGCATCGCCAGCCTGCAAGGCAGCCATCAGGTCGCGCAGGTTCTCGGGCTTGCTGGGGTCGGGGTGGTGGTTGGGGAAGTTGCCATCCACCTCGCTAAACAACT
>CAIMHL010000674.1 GCA_903840825.1 uncultured beta proteobacterium | reverse complement strand
TCAATCCACTCGGACACCATTTGCCGCAATGACTTTTGCGTGGGCCGGCCATCCAGCCCCACCATCGTCAGGTTGATCGGGGAGGTGGTCTCCAGGCTGGTGTGCGCCAGCAAGGTGGTGATGAGTTCAAGTTGCGCAATGCGGCTGGTTTTGGGCTCACACACCAGGCGCACGGCGGCGTCTTTGCTCGACTCATCGCGCACCACATCGAGCACCGACAGTACCGTGGCCTTGAGCTGGGTTTGTTCTATGGAGAGCGCTTTTTTGCCGGTCTTGATTTTGGGGTTGGTCAACTCGTCGATTTCTTCCAGCACGCGCTGGGTGCTGACGCCGGGCGGCAACTCGGTCACCACCAGTTGCCACTGGCCACGCGCCAGCTCTTCAATCTTCCAGCGGGCGCGTACCTTGAGCGAGCCACGGCCGGTGCGGTAAGCCTCGGCAATTTCACCCGTGGTGCTTGTAATTTGACCACCGCCGGGGTAGTCCGGGCCGGGAATCAACTCAAACAATTCTTCGTGCGTGAGCTTGGGGTTTTTGATGAGCGCCACACAGGCATCGGCCACTTCACGCAGGTTGTGGCTGGGGATTTCTGTGGCCAGGCCCACCGCAATGCCGCTGGCGCCGTTCAGCAGTGCAAAGGGCAAGCGGGCGGGCAATTGGCGGGGCTCTTCGGTGGAGCCATCGTAATTGGGTGAAAAATCAACCGTGCCTTCGTCAATCTCTTCGAGCAACAAGCTGGTGATTTTGGCCAGCCGCGCTTCGGTATAACGCATGGCGGCCGCACCGTCACCATCGCGGCTGCCAAAGTTGCCCTGGCCGTCAATCAGCGGGTAGCGCTGGCTGAAGTCCTGCGCCATGCGCACCAGCGCATCGTAGGCGGCCTGATCGCCGTGGGGGTGAAACCGGCCCAGCACATCGCCCACCACGCGGGCGCACTTGACGGGCTTGGCACCGGTGTTGCCATTGGCCCCACCAAAGCCCAGCCCCATGCGCGACATGGAATAAAGAATGCGCCGCTGCACCGGTTTTTGGCCATCGCACACATCCGGCAAGGCCCGCCCCTTGACCACGCTCAACGCATATATTCAAGGTAAGCACGCTGGGCGTAAGAGGCCAGATTCGGGGCGTCGCCGCTGTCCTCGGGTTCAGCGCCTGGGGGTAAATCGAGTGTTGTTTGGTCGTTCATAAAAAATCAAATGTCGATATCAACCGTGTCGCCGTGTAATTCCATTAGCTCGCGGCGGGCCGCTGCTTCGCCTTTGCCCATCAGCTTGGTGATGAGCGCCTCGGTTTGGGCAAAGTCGACGTTGCCCAACTGCACTGGCAGCAAGCGCCGGGTGTCGGGGTTGAGCGTGGTGTCCCACAACTGCACCGCGTTCATCTCGCCCAAGCCTTTGAAGCGGCTTATGCTCCAGGCCGTGTCACGCACGCCCTCTTTGCGCAGCTTGTCCAAAATGGCGTTTAACTCGCCCTCGTCCAGCGCGTAGGCTTTGGAGGCCGGCTTTTTGCCGCGCGCGGGCGCATCGACACGAAACAACGGTGGACGCGCCACATACACATGACCCGTCTCGATCAGCTTGGGGAAATGCCTGAAAAACAAGGTGAGCAACAGCACCTGAATGTGCGAGCCGTCCACGTCCGCGTCTGACAAGATACAGACCTTGCCATAGCGCAGGCCAGTCAAGTCAGGCGTGTCGTTGGGGCCGTGCGGGTCCACGCCAATGGCTACCGAAATATCGTGAATTTCGGTGTTGGCAAACAGGCGGTCACGGTCCACCTCCCAGGTGTTGAGCACTTTGCCGCGCAAAGGCAGAATAGCCTGGGTCTCTTTGTCGCGTCCCATCTTGGCGCTTCCCCCAGCCGAGTCGCCCTCGACCAAAAAAACCTCGTTGTTCGCCAAATCCCGGCTTTCACAATCGGTTAGCTTGCCCGGCAACACGGCCACGCCGGAGCCTTTGCGTTTTTCCACCTTCTGCCCGGCTTTTTGCCTAGTTTGGGCTGCCTTGATGGCCAATTCAGCCAGCTTTTTGCCGTACTCCACATGCTGATTCAGCCACAACTCAAGGCTGGGGCGCACAAAACCAGACACCAAGCGCACTGCATCACGCGAGTTCAGGCGCTCCTTGATTTGCCCCTGAAACTGCGGGTCCAGCACCTTGGCCGACAGCACATAGCTGGCGCGGGCAAACACGTCCTCGGGCATCAACTTGACGCCTTTGGGCAGGAGCGAGTGCAGGTCAATAAAGCTCTTGACCGCCGTGAACAGGCCATCGCGCAGCCCACTTTCATGGGTGCCGCCAGCACTGGTGGGGATCAGGTTGACATAGCTTTCGCGCACGGGCTGGCCGTCTTCGGTGAAAGCGACACACCAAGAGGCGCCCTCGCCGTCGGCAAAACTCTCGTTTTGCGCATCAGCAAAGCCTTCGCCCTCAAAAACAGGAATCACCAACTCGCCAGTGAGTGTTTGCGACAGGTAGTCTTTGAGGCCGCCCTTGAACACCCAGGTTTGGGACTCTTTGGTTTTCTCGTTTGCCAAGGTGACGCTCACACCCGGCATCAGCACCGCCTTGCTTCTCAACAGGTGCTGCAGCTGCGCCATCGGCAACGCCATCGCCTCAAAATATTTGGCGTC
>CAIMHL010000673.1 GCA_903840825.1 uncultured beta proteobacterium | reverse complement strand
CGCGGATAAATTTGATAGATGACGCCCCCGCGCCACCAGTTGTCATTGGGTACTTTATTCATGATTTAAGACTTACTTTAAGTTGGATAAATTGAGGAAGAGTTGACTTGTAGTCTTTGATTCTTTGCCTTGAGATTGATGAACTGCTTGCTGTAACATGCCTCACATCCCAAGTTTTTAGGAATTTTTTCGTGCTTAAGATTGCTCCATCCATGACCCCCGATCGCTTTGAATGGGGATGCGCGACCTCGTCGTTTCAAATTGAAGGTACAGGGGAAGAAGGGGGGCGGGTTCCCAGTATTTGGGATGATTTTTGTGCGCAACCCGGCCGGATCAAGGATGCCAGCAGTGGCTTGATTGCCTGTGACCATTTTCACAGGTACGCCGAAGATGTCCGCCTGATCGCTGACCTCGGATTTAAACACTACCGTTTTTCTATTGCCTGGAGCCGCATTGTCAGCACAAGCAACCAGTTGAATACCCATGGTCTGGATTTCTACAAGCGACTTCTGGATGAGCTTGAACAACATGGCATCACGCCCAACGCCACCCTTTTTCACTGGGATCTGCCCTCGCACCTTGAGGGCGGCTGGCTGAACCGTGAGACTGCCTATCGTTTTGCCGACTACGCCCAACTCATCGCCCAACATCTGGGCGACCGACTGCCCCGCGTTGCCACGCTGAACGAACCTTGGTGCAGCGCATTTTTGGGCTACGACCTGGGGGTTTTTGCGCCTGGCGCTCAAAATCGCGAAAGCGCACTTTGTGCCGCTCATCACCTCTTGCTCGCGCATGGACTTGGCGTGCAGGCCTGGCGCAGCGAGCGAGAAAATACGGCGCTCGGCATCGTACTCAACCCGGAACTTTGTGATCCTGCGACCCCTTCCCCGCAAGACAAATATGCTGCCATGCTGGCTGAATGTGAACGAAACGAATGCTTCCTGAATCCGCTGTTTGGCCGGGAGTGGCCGGTTGAATTGAAAGCACAAATGGGGACGCAAATACAAATTTGCAAGGAGGGTGACCTCGAAATTTGCGCTCAACCCTTGGACTTTATTGGCCTTAACTACTACACCCGGTCGATCGCCAAGGCTCCCGAATCCGACAGCGACAAGACCAGGGGCTACCTGTTTGTGGCACCAGACCCTACAAAAGATTTGACGTCGATTGGCTGGGAAATCTACCCCGAAGGCTTGAGCCGCGTGATTAACCATCTGAATGCCAAATGGCCATTGCCCCCCATCTGGATCACAGAAAACGGGGCCGCAGACAACACGCCGCTCGAAGACGGTATTTGTCATGATGATTTGCGGTGCAACTACCTTCAAACCCATCTTGACCAACTGGCCAATCTCTTGGAGAAGGGTGCCGACATTCGAGGCTATTACGTCTGGAGTCTGCTTGACAACTTTGAATGGGCTCAGGGCTACAGTCAGCGCTTTGGTATCGTTCATGTCGATTTTCAGACTCAAAAGCGCACACCCAAGAAAAGCGCCTTGATGATTCAAGCCTTGCTGCATCATTCGACTAACCACGATGTTAGCCACCCTTAACTGAGCCCGAAAGCAAGCCCCTGACGAAAAAGCGTTGAAGCGCAAAAAATACAGCCACAGGGACAGCAATCGAAACGAAAGCGCTGGCCGTCAAAATCTCCCAACTTTCTCCGCGTGAACCCAATAAATCGTTGAGCTTGATCGTCAGCACAATGTTTTCAGGCGCCTTGCCTAAAAAGACCAAAGCAATCAAAAAGTCATTCCAAACCCATAAAAACTGAAAAATCGCGAAACTGGCCAATGCTGGCAAAGAGAGTGGCAGGACAATTCGGGTAAAAATTTGAAAATGTGAAGCGCCGTCCATGCGGGCACTTTCGATAATATCTCTGGGCAATGCCGCTATGTAGTTACGCAACAAGTAAATGGCCAACGGCAAACCAAACGCTGAATGCGCCAGCCAAACCCCCAGGTAAGACTTCGACTCAATCCCGAGCACCCCACCCAATTGGTTGTACAAGCGCAGCAGTGGGATCAAAGACATTTGCAGTGGCACGACCAGTAAGCCGACCACCACAATGAACAGCCATTTTCGACCTGGAAAATTCATCCAACTGAAGGCATAGGCGGCAAATGCGGCGATCAAAATGGGGATGAAGGTCGCAGGAATGGTGACTTTGAATGTATTGAGAAATGCTTGTCCAACGCCCTCTGACGCGATAACTTGCGCATAGTTTTTGACCACAAAAACCGGTGGCGACTCGGCTACATAGAAGATGCGAACTCCCCGATCTTTGTCATAGGGCTTATTGAGCGCCATCCGGTAACTACTGTCTTCATTCACAAGCAGTGTGCCGTCTGGTTGGCCATCAGCCTCATCAAACACCTGACCGTCCGCAATCTCTACTTGTGTACCCACCGGAAACTGTGAAGGTGCAGAGGATTTAAGCGAAAAGCTCTTCAGCTTGACATTGGCTTCAGGGCCAAAAAGTCGTCCACTGATAACAAATTTCTCACCCTCAAGGGCCACACTCTGACTGCCCCCCGTTCGCCTCATGTCAGCCCGGGTTTGCGTGGACATAGCTGTCCACCAACCACTGGTCGTCAATTGCTCCTTGACACGGAAACTTGACACAAAAAGGCCAAAGGTTGGCAAAACCCAGACCGTCACAATCAACAACAAAAGCAATTGAGCGGCCAGGGAAGGTAAACTGAAATATTTCTTCATCGTTGCGCCTCTTCAGTGCGAAAACGGCGGATATTGAAGGCCATCACAGGGACGACGGCAAACATCAAAATCATCGCCAGCGTAGAGCTGCGACCATAGTCGCCGCCTCCTCGAAACATCCAGTCATACATCAGATTAGCCAGCACGCTGGTGTCCCACTGGCCACCGGTCATTGCCATCACAATGTCGAACACCTTGAGTACCGTGATGGTGATCGTGGTCCACACCACCAACACCGTCGACATGACCTGCGGCACCATGATTTCAAAGAATATTTGCATTTCACTGGCTCCGTCTATGCGGGCGGCCTCAATGGTTTCTGTAGGAACACCCCGCAACGCCGCTGACAAAATCACCATGGCAAAGCCCGTCTGAATCCAGATGAGAATGGCCATGAGAAAAAAATTATTCCAAAACGGCAGCGTCACCCAGGCTTGCGGTGACAAACCCAAGCCCATCACCATGGCGTTCAAAATACCGATTTGGTCGGCTTGCGGTCCTTGAAAGTCATAGACAAATTTCCAAATTACGCTGGCACCCACAAAACTGATGGCCATTGGCATAAACACCATGGACTTGGCAAAGCCGCCCCACCACACCCGATCAGCCAGCACGGCCACGATCAGCCCCAGTGCCGTTGCACAGGCCGGGACCACCAACAACCACAAAAAATTATTGCGGATGGTGATTAAGAAATTTTGATCCTCGAGCACCCATTTGTAATTGGCCCATCCCACGAACACATCGCCCGTGGAATCGTAAAAACTTAGACGAAACGTCTCCAGCAAGGGATATAACAGGTAAGTACCCAGCAACAAAAAAGCGGGTGCAAGAAATAGCCATGGCCGCACGCCAGACCTTATGCGCTCAAGTTTATTTTTATTGGCTATCGGCAAGTCGATGATCTTGTCGATTAAAAAATTGGTGCCTGCAAAATACAACAGGCAAAAAAGAATACTGACCAGCACGGCTGTCAGCGTTTGTAGGATTTGATCAGTCATGGAGATCAATTCATGGCGTTATTGGAAATTATTGGACAAGGCCAGCAACAGAGTTGCTGGCCCACCGTCACACGCCACAGGGCGCCTGAAACTAAATTACCTTATTTAATAGCGTCCCAGCTCTTCTGGATTTCATCTGTGACTTCCTTGGCAGACTGGCCGCCCGAGTAATTGACCATGCCCTTCCAGAAGCTACCGGCACCGACTGCGCCGGGCATCAAATCTGAACCATCAAAACGGAAGGTTGTTGCATTGAGCAGAATCTCTCCCTGCTTTTTGAGCGCCTTTGTTTTGTACTTACTCAGGTCAGCACCTTTGTGAGGTGTCAGAAAGCCACCTTCAGCCATCCAGATTTCATGAGACTGTGGATGTTGCAAATACTCCATGAAAGCGCGAGCACCCTTGCTGTCCTTGGTGAGTGTCATGATGGTCCCACCACCCAACACCGGATTGCCTAACTTTTTGCCGGCAAAGGATGGAAAGTAGAAGAAGTCAGCCTCATCAGCCTTGCCTTCAGGAAAGAACGCGGGGATAAAGCTGGCTTGACGGTGCATGTAGCACTTAGGTGGCGAGCCAAACAAACCCTTGGGGCTGTCCTTGAAACTGATCGTGGCCACAGCCTTGGCACCACCATCGACATAGGCATCATTTTTGGCAAACCAGCCATAGGCATCAATCGCTTCAATGACGCGGGGATCGTTGAATTTGACCTTATTGCTCACCCATCCGTCATAGACCTCGGGGGTCTGCGTGCGAAGCATGAAATCTTCAACCCAATCTGTGGCTGGCCATCCGGTCGCCGCATCGCTGCCCAGACCAATACACCAGGCTTTTCCGCCATCGCTTGCAATTTTTTTGGTCAAATCTTGCAGCGCTTCCATACTTTGCGGAACCTTGTAGCCTTTTTCCTTGAAGTTCTCTGGGATGTACCACACCAGACTCTTCACGTTCACGTTGTAGAACAAGCCGTAAAACTCTTTTTTACCGGCTTTGTTCGCATAGGTCCCCAAATCAGCCCAGGAGCTTCCTGCCGCAAAATTTTTCTTCACCCAATCGCTGGTTTTGTCGCCCAGCGGAACCAGACCGCCAATGGCTGCCATATTCGCTGCAAGGCCAGGCTGCGGAAAGACCGAAATATTCGAAGGCGAACCCGCCTTGATGTCAATCACGATTTGCTGCTCTGAACTTTGTGAGCAGGAATGCTTGACCGTGGCGCCAGTGGCTTTTTCGAAGTTGGCAATTACTTTTTTGAACATGCCCTCCTCTGCCCCTGTCCAAGGACAAGTGATGGTGATGACCTCACCTTTTAGATTGGGGCCTTTGTAATCTGCCGCCATCGACGGACTGACCAACGAAGCCAAAACCAGTGCCATCGCGCCGGTTACTGCATTTTTTTTGAACATCTCACTCTTCTCCTCAAAATACCTTACGGCCCATCCGCAAAGCAAAATTATTTATCGATCCGCTGCCCTGCTGCATCAAACAGGAACAAGTGCTCTTGGGCAAAACCCAGCTCAATCGCAGCGCCTGGTTCCAGTGCCAGCGTGCCATCCATGCGCGCCGTGATTTCGCCTAATTCACCGGCTTGGACATACGCGAAGGTCTCGTTACCCAGCCGCTCAGAATGCTTCAAGATCCCCTTGATGGCGCCGCCTGCCATGGCTTTGAGGTTTTCAGGTCGTAGCCCAACCGTGTGGGCATTGAGACGACCCGCAAAATCACCCTTGATGAAATTCATTTGCGGAGAGCCAATAAACCCAGCGACGAACAGGGTGGCGGGCTTGTTGTACAAATCAAGGGGGCGCCCCACTTGCTCGACCCGCCCATCTTTGAGAACCACAATCTTGTCAGCCAAGGTCATGGCCTCGACCTGATCGTGGGTGACATAAATCATCGTAGAGCCCAGCCGACGGTGCAGCGTTGCTAACTCCACGCGCATCTTGGTACGCAAGGCGGCATCCAAATTGGACAAAGGCTCATCGAACAAAAACACATTCGGATCACGCACAATGGCGCGCCCGATGGCCACCCGTTGACGCTGCCCACCCGAGAGCGCTTTGGGCAATCGGTCAAGGTAATCGGTGATTTGAAGAATCTCTGAGGCATTTTTCACCCGCCGGTCTATTTCAGCCTTGGGCACCTTGGCAATTCTCAGACCGAAGGCCATGTTTTCATAGACTGTTTTGTGCGGATAAAGCGCATAGCTTTGGAACACCATGGCCAAACCCCGCTTGACGGGTGGCAGGTCATTGACACGCTCGCCCGCAATCATCAGATCGCCGCTGCTGATTTCTTCCAGCCCGGCAATCATCCGCAACAAAGTTGTTTTGCCACAACCAGAGGGGCCGACAAAAACAGTGAACTCGCCCGGCTCAATATCCAGGTCAATGCCATGAATGACATCTACCTTTCCGTAACTTTTCTTTATGCCACGTAAACGGACATCGGACTGACTCATGTTGGGGTTCCCGGGGTTTGATTGCGTGCACTGTCTAACTGGGCAGTACACCATTAACAAAATCGTTTTTGAAGTTTATCAAAAACGGTTTTGTTAACTACTGGGACTTACCCTTAGCTGCGCTTTCTTTCAAAAATCAGGAACAACTTTGCTCTACTCAGGCACGTACTTCGCACCCCAAGCCAGCAAACCCGAAGCCAACACCACCAAGCCCAGCGCTGCCGTCAGCGACACGCTCTGTGCAATAGCGCCGATCAATGGGGGACCCACCATGAAACCCAAATAACCAATGGAGGACACCGAGGCAATGGCGGCAGCGCGGGTCGTGCCCGGCACCCGGGTGGCCGCATTGAACAAAATGGGGACCACCATGGCCAAACCGGCCCCGACAAAGGCGTAGCCGATCATCGACACCCAAGGATGTCCCACCAGCAACACCACCGCCATCGCCAAGGCGGACATGCATCCACCCACACGCAACAGAGTGCGCTCGCGGTAGCGGTTTCGCAGTGCATCAGTGCCAAAACGCGTAGCTGCCATTGCGCCTGAAAAGGCGGCGTAGCCCAGGGCCGCCAGGTCTTGCGATAGCAGGTTGACCTCCTTGAGATACAGAACGCACCAGTCGTACATCACGCCCTCGGCACTCATGCCCGCAAAAGCCAACACACCAATGATCAAGAGCGTGCCGCGCGGCCAGGCGAAATGTGCTTTTGACTCAGGGCCAGCGCTGTCAACAGGCATGGCTAGCATCCACGGTGCTGTCGATACCGCCAGCAGTGCAACCCCCAAGCCCACACCGGCCAGCTGCCAAGCAGGGAGCACCTCAAGGCGCAATAAACCGCCGGTCAGCGCTGCCCCTAACATGCCGCCCACGCTGAACATGCCATGCAAACCACCCATGATGGTGCGTTTACCCAGTAGTTCCAACGCCGAGCCCTCGGTATTGATGGCCACGTCATACAAACTCAGTGAGGCACCAAATACCAGCATCGACAGCACCAGCAAGCTCACGGAGGGCCAATTCAACACCAAAGCCAGCATGCAGCCCATAAGAACGGCTGCCAGGGACGCGACCCGGCGCGCACCCAAGGCGCCAATCACGCGCCCTGCGGTCAGCAAGGAAAGCACAGCCCCTACCGCCGCCGACATAAGCACCCGCGACAAGGTCCTTTCGCCCAATCCGTAGTGCGCCTTGACGGAGGGAATATGAACACCCCAGGTACCGATCAACACCCCAAGGGCGACAAATTGGAACCGCGTGGCCCAAATGGCGCGCTTGACCTGCAAGGCGCTGGGTGTTGTGCCAGGCGACGGACTGGGCGCGCGGACAGCGACGGCGCTTATCTCTTTCTTCATCAATTGGACCTATGTGATTGATTCCCGAAAAGCAGGAAAGTTGATTACTGTAATCGCCAAACTGTGGGCGGTGCAGTTGACTGAGAGTGTCTGAGATAATCATAAGCACTTATGACTTACGCCTCTGAAACCCGCCGCCGCCGCACTTTTGCCATCATTTCCCACCCTGACGCGGGTAAAACCACGCTGACTGAGAAGCTCTTGCTGTTTTCGGGTGCGATCCAGATCGCAGGCTCGGTCAAGGCCCGCAAAGCCACACGCCACGCCACGTCTGACTGGATGGAGATTGAGAAGCAACGGGGTATTTCGGTGGCCTCCTCCGTGATGCAAATGGTGTACCGCGACCATGTCATCAACCTGCTGGACACCCCCGGCCACAAAGACTTCTCTGAGGACACCTACCGCGTGCTCACCGCCGTGGATTCGGCCTTGATGGTGATTGACGCGGCCAACGGCGTTGAAGCGCAAACCCGCCGCCTGATCGAGGTTTGCCGCCAGCGCGACACGCCCATCATCACCTTTGTCAACAAGATGGACCGCGAAGTGCGCGAGCCGTTGGACATTTTGGATGAGATTGAGCGCGAACTCGGCATGCCTTGCGTGCCCATGACCTGGCCAGTGGGCCAAGGCAAAACCTTTGGCGGCATCATCAACTTGCGCACCGATGCCATGACCGTGTTTGAGCCCGGCAGCGACCGCGGCCCCAAAGACTTCACCACCATCCCCCTGGCAGACCAGGCCGCCTTGCTCAAGCGTTTTGGGCATGAGTTTGCCACCGCCTTTGAAAGCATGGAGCTGGCCACGGGCGCCTCCCCAGCCTACGACCACGAGGCTTTTTTGGCCGGTAAGCAAACGCCCGTGTTCTTCGGCTCGGGCGTCAACAACTTTGGCGTCATGGAAGTGCTGGACGCCTTGGTGGACCTGGCGCCCCAGCCCCAATCCCGCACCAGCTCGCTGGCCGTCAACAAACAGCCGGTGGTTCGACAGGTCAAACCCGAAGACGAATTTTTCTCGGGTGTGGTGTTCAAAGTGCAGGCCAATATGGATGCCAACCACCGCGACCGCATCGCCTTTGTGCGCATGGCCTCGGGCAAGTACACGCCGGGCTTGCGCCTCAAAGTGATGCGCACCGCCAAAGAGCTGCGCCCCACCAGCGTGGTCACCTTCATGAGCCAGCGCCGCGAGGCGGTAGAAGAAGCGTTTGCCGGTGACATTGTGGGCTTTACCACCCACGGCGGCGTACAACTGGGCGACACCATCACCGATG
>CAIMHL010000672.1 GCA_903840825.1 uncultured beta proteobacterium | reverse complement strand
GTGCTGGAGGTTTTTTACAAAGGCTTTTTACGCATTCGCCCCCGTATTCAGCGTCTGGTGCGGGTGCTGGACGGTGCCTCGCCGCCCAAACCTTAGTGATGCGAGGATCAGCGCAGCCAAAGCCTTGACAAACTGGCCATAGCCGCCAAGCCCGCAAACCCGGCGCCTAAGCCCAAGGCCCAGCCCGCACCCTGCACACCAGCCAGCCCAAAGCACAGCGCTACCAGTGCGGCGCCACTGGTTTGGCCCAGCAAGCGGGCCATGGCAATCACGCCACTGGCACCGCCACTGCGCTCAGGCGGTGCGCTGGACATGAGCGCGTTGAGGTTAGGCGATTGAAATAGGCCAAAGCCCACACCGCACAAACCCATGCGCAGCACGATCGACAGCGCGCTGGGGTCCGTCGGCAGCAGCGCCAGCGAGACCATGCCCAGGCACAAAATAGTTAAGCCCACGCCGCCCAACAATCCGGGCGGGTAGCGGTCTGACAGGCGCCCTGCAATGGGGGCTGCTAAGGCCACCACGATGGCCCACGACATCATTAAAAAACCGGTCTCCACCGGGTCGCGGTGCAGCACGTCTTCAAAGTAAAAGGGCATCGCGACAAAGGCCAGCCCTTGCGCGGTGAACGACGCCATGGACGTGATCGCCGACATAGCAAACAAGGGGCGTCGCAGCAAGTCAACCGGCAGCATGGGGGCAGGGTGGCCGCTTTGGCGTTTGAGCAAAGCCAGCCCAGCCCCCAAAGCCAGCGCTAAAGCAGGCAAGATGATGGACCAAGCCTCGCGCTGGGCGGCAGCGCTCAAGCCAAAGATCAGCGCAGCAAAAGCCACTGCCGTTAACCCGGCGGTGAAGGGGTCAAAACGGTGCTCGCGCTGAACGCTGCGGGGCAGTGCGGGCCAGGCAAAGGCCAAAGCCAGCAAGCCCAGCGGCACGTTGATGGCAAAGAGCCAGGGCCAGTCTGCAAAGGACAACACCACAGAGGCCACCGCTGGCCCCAAAGTAAACCCCAGCCCCACCACCAAAGCGTTCAGCCCCACGCCCCGGCCCAACCTATGGGGTGGGTAAATGAGCCGGATCAGCGCGATGTTGACGCTCATCACGCCCGCAGCGCCTATGCCCTGAAAAGCGCGCGCTGCCGACAGGCTGGGCAGTGTGGTGGCCAAAGCGCAGGCCAGCGAGCCCGCCGTAAAGAGCGCCAGCCCCACTAAGAAAACACGCCTGGGCCCCACCAAATCACCCAAAGCGGCCAAAGGCAGCAGGCAGGCCACGATGGCCAGCTGGTAGGTGTTGATGATCCAGATCGAGGCGGCGGGCGAGGCGTTCAGGTCGGTGGCAATGGCGGGCAGGGCAGTGTGGGCAATCGAGGTGTCGAGCGAGCCCAGGGACACGCCCAGCAAAATAGCCAGCAGCGCGCGCAGGTCGATGCCCGTTTTAGCGTGTTGCGGGGCGGTCACGCACTGCCCTCGGGCATCAGGGCTACCACCCTCAACACCTCTTGTCCGTAGGCTTCGAGCTTTTTGGCACCAATGCCGGTGATGCCTTGCAGGTCGTCCAGCGACTGCGGCGCCAGTTCGGCAATAGCGGCCAGCGTGGCATCGTGAAAGATAACGTAGGCCGGCAGGTTGTGCTCTTTGGCCACTTCGGCGCGCCAGGCTTTGAGGGCCAAGAAGCGGTTTTGGCCGTCAGCATCCAGCGTGGTGGGGGCTTTGGCGGTCGAGCTTGGTGTGCTGCGCTTGGCTTTGCGCTCAGCGGGTGTGGCGCTGGACTGGCGCAGCTGCACCGCCACGTCGCCCTTGAGCACGGCCCGCGAGCCGTCGGTGAGTTGCAGTGTGTTGAAGGCTTGCGCATCTACGGCTACCGCGCCAATGGCGATGAGTTGGCGCAGCACGCCGCGCAATTGCAACTCACTCAGGTCGGCCCCAATGCCAAAGGTGCTCAGGGTTTCGTGGCCGCGCTGGGTGACTTTCTCAGTCGTTTTGCCACGCAAAATATCCATGATGTGGCCCGCGCCGTAGCTAATGCCACCCATTTGCTGCACCCGGTAAATGGTGCTGAGCAGTTTGCGGGCGGCATCCGTCCCGTCCCAAACCGCAGGAGGTTGCAGGCAGTTGTCGCAGTTTCCGCAGGGTTTGCTGGCTTCGTCAAAGTAGGCCAGCAGGCGCACGCGGCGGCAGTCGGTGGCTTCGGCCAGGCCTAAGAGCGCGTCGAGTTTGCTGCGCAGGCCTTGCTTGAATTCTTCCCCTGCCGGGCTCTCATCAATCATGCGGCGCTGGTTCACGACATCTTGCAAGCCGTAGCACATCCAAGCGTCTGCAGGTGCGCCGTCGCGCCCAGCGCGGCCGGTTTCCTGGTAGTAGCCTTCGATGTTTTTAGGCATGTCTAGGTGCGCCACAAAGCGCACATCGGGCTTGTCAATGCCCATGCCAAAGGCGATGGTGGCGACCATCACAATGCCCTCACTGCGCAAAAACTGGTCTTGGTTGGCTTGGCGCACTTTCACGTCCAGCCCCGCGTGGTACGGCAGCGCGGCAATGCCTTCATCGCACAGCATTTCGGCAATTTCTTCCACCCGCTTGCGCGACTGGCAATACACAATGCCCGCGTCGCCCATGTGCTCACGCAGAATAAAGCGCAACAGCTGCTGCGTAGCCTGCGCTTTTTCGACGATGGTGTAGCTGATGTTGGGGCGGTCAAAGCTGCTGACAAACAGCTTGGCCTCTTGCAGTTGCAGGCGCTCGACGATGTCGGCGCGGGTTAGCGCGTCGGCGGTGGCGGTGAGCGCAATGCGCGGCACATTGGCAAAGCGCTCGTGCAGCACGCTCAAAGCACGGTATTCGGGCCTGAAGTCGTGGCCCCATTGGCTCACGCAGTGGGCCTCGTCAATGGCAAACAGGCTTAAGCGCCCGCGCTCGTTCAAGGAGTCGAGCTGCGCCAAAAAGCGCGGGTTGCTCACCCGCTCTGGCGCGGCGTAAAGCAGGGTGATGTCACCGCGCATCAGGCGCTTTTCTATCGCTTGGGCTTGTTCGCTACTCAAAGTGGAGTTCAAAAACTCGGCGCTCACTCCGGCTTCGTGCAGCGCGCCCACTTGGTCGTGCATCAGCGCAATCAAGGGGCTGATGACGATGGTGATGCCCTGCCCGGCTTGCTCACGCGCGATGGCAGGAATTTGGTAGCACAACGACTTGCCCCCGCCCGTGGGCATGAGCACCAGCGCGTCGCCGCCCATCACAACGTGCTCAATGATGGCCTGCTGCGGCCCCCGGAACGCGCCGTAGCCAAAAACTTCTTGAAGAATGAGGTGAATAGACAAAATGACTGCTATATATTTTCTAGCTACTAAAGCACGTTTTTAGAGGGCCAGAGGCTGATTTAATCTAAATTATTACGGAGGCCGGCTTCGGCAGCCAGCGCGGGGTGGGTGTTCCATTGTCCCACCCACCGCCGGTGCATTCCCCATTTTCTACAATAGCCTGCTATGAAAGCACTCACCTACACCCGCGGCCAAGCCATGCCCGACATTCTGGCCCGGCGCATCATGATTTTGGACGGTGCCATGGGCACCATGATTCAGCGCTTCAAGCTGAGCGAGGCCCAGTACCGGGGCGAACGCTTCAAAGACTTCCCCAAAGATGTGAAGGGCAACAACGAGTTGTTGTCCTTGACCCGCCCGGACGTCATCAGCAGCATCCACGAGCGCTACCTGGCTGCTGGTGCCGACATGATCGAGACCAACACCTTTGGCGCCACCACCGTGGCCCAGGCCGACTACGACATGGCCGATTTGGCCTATGAAATGAATTTAGAGTCGGCCAAACTGGCCCGCGCCGCCTGCGACAAGTTCTCAACCCCTGAGCACCCGCGCTTTGTGCTGGGCGCCCTCGGTCCCACACCCAAAACTGCCAGCATCAGCCCCGATGTGAACGACCCCGGTGCCCGCAACGTCAACTTTGAGCAGCTGCGTGTGGCCTATTACGACCAGGTGAAAGCCTTGGTGGAAGGCGGCAGCGACGCGCTGTTGGTGGAAACGATTTTTGACACGCTCAACGCCAAAGCCGCCCT
>CAIMHL010000671.1 GCA_903840825.1 uncultured beta proteobacterium | reverse complement strand
CTGGGCACAAAAGAACATGCTGGTGTGCTCGCTGGTGGCGTCGTCCATCGTGAACACCAGATCCCACACGGCTTCGGGCACCCAGCGGTGGGTGCTGGCGTCCTGGTGAATCATCATGCCCGCCATCGGCATGCGTTCGCGTTTGATGCGGTGTTTGCCCCTGACTTTGCAAGCCTTGACCACGCCAGCACCCTGAAGCACGCTTTTGAGCCAGCTGTAGCTACGCGCGCCAGAAAGCTCGGCCCTGTACTTGCTGTGAAAATGCGCCACGTTCCAGCCGGCAAAGCCGCTCTTGTACAACTGCACAACGTGATCGACCTCGACCCCACTGGCACGGCGTTTGGATATCTGGCTCAGCCGCTTGTCCAGCAGCCCCTCCAGTCCATCAGCCTCGAAACGATCAATGTGGCGGCGAAAGCTGCGCTCGCACTGGCCCAGTATTAGGGCGGCCTCAGCCTGGGTCAGACGACCCTCGCTCCAACCATCGTAGGCTTCTTGAAATCTCATCTTCCGGTTCTCCTGCACGTAGCGGGCCCGGCTTATGGGTGAGTGTTGCATCGCTCCTCCACAAACCGGACAGATTACTTGCTAAAAACCGGACAACTCATTTACTCCCGACAATGACTTCTCATGGGCTTGCATAAACCGCAATGTGTCTTCAGAATTTAGCCACTTCATACCGAAGTTTCTATTTTTCATTCCATCCTGAAATTCGGCGGAATCCCAAATCTTCTTGAGCGTAGTCTCAAGCGTCTTGACGATGTCCGCAGGGAGCCCCTTTGGTCCAGCTAGCAGTCGAAATGCACCGCCTTCGTAATCTATGCCAACAGCCTCCTTCGAGGTTGGTACATTGCCAAACGGTGCGCCCTGCCGATTACTTGCGATCACCATCAAGGGCCGCAGTTTTCCAGCTTCAATCAGAGCCTTTGCTTCTGGCAGCGACGCCATCACCATGTCAAGACCACCGGATGCCAGGTCTTGCAGGCTAGCCGCCCCACCAGCTGACGGCACCATCACCGGTTTGCGCGCGTCGATTCCATACTTTATGAACAACTCTGCGTTGGCAGCATGCCAACTGCCGCCGCACGCGCCACCGCAGCCAATCTTGTACTTACCGCCCGCAAGCTTAAGACCTTCGTAGGCTTCTTTAGCTGTTTTTATTGGCGATGTCTCCGCAACGATGAGTGCTGCCGGATCCACGTTGTATAAGGCCACCGGTGTAAAAAGCGTTGAATTGATGTCGGCCTGCCCGAAAGATTTCCATTGGTAATAGTTAAAAACTATTCCCAAGGTGTAGCCATCCGGCCGAGCTTGGGCGATCGCAGTGTGCCCCACTATTCCCCCGCCCTGCCCGTTATTCACCACGTTGAAGGGCTGTTTGAACTCATCTTGCAACTGCTTTGCCAGCAACCTTGCGGTTCCATCGGTGCCGCCACCGGCACCGGCAGGCACGATGATGGTCACAGGCCGATCCGGCCAAGCTGCATGCGCCAAACTGCCAACTGCCAAGGTGGCAATCAAGCCACTCAAGACTGCCGCTAATACATTTTTCTTCACGTATCTTCTCCTTCAGGATTAGTGTTTAAACAGAGTGAATCGCAAACTTGACACATAGTGTCACGGAACACATCGCCGGCAGAAATAGGGGTATACCCTGGATTTCATCGTCCAATTTCTGCCCAAGCGCCATGCGGGCAAATTGAGAAAAGACATAGGCTCTTGCTGCCGCGCTCGAATCAGACGAATGGCACGCTTGCGCCATCATCGTGTTGGCT
>CAIMHL010000670.1 GCA_903840825.1 uncultured beta proteobacterium | reverse complement strand
GATGACCAGTCCATTCGCTTTGTACTGGAGAAGGCACTGCTGCGGGAAAGTTTGCCCACACGAAGCTTCACCAACCCAAGAGACGTCCTGATCGCGCTGGAAGGCACCACGGAGGACACCGGTCCTCAAATCTTGGTCAGCGATATCCGGATGCCCGGCGGCTCGGGGCTAGACCTGCTGGAAAAGGTCAAGGCCAAATACCCGGCCTTGCCGGTCATCATCATGACCGCCTACTCAGACTTGGACAGCGCGGTCTCTGCCTTTCAGGGCGGGGCCTTTGAGTACCTGCCCAAACCCTTCGATGTACCCAAAGCGGTCGAGCTGATTCGTCGGGCGGTCGAGGAAAGCCAGCGCGCAGAGGTGGCGGAAGAGCGCATGGCGGAAACCCCTGAAATGCTGGGCCAGGCGCCCGCCATGCAGGACGTCTTTCGCGCCATCGGGCGCTTGAGCCAAAGCAATGTCACCGTCATGATCACGGGCGAGTCGGGCTCGGGCAAAGAGTTGGTGGCGCGTGCGCTGCACAAGCACTCACCCCGCGCCAATGGCCCGTTTGTGGCCATCAACACCGCCGCCATCCCCAAAGATTTGCTGGAGTCCGAGCTGTTCGGCCACGAACGTGGTGCCTTTACGGGGGCGCAAACTATGCGCCGGGGCCGCTTTGAGCAGGCCGATGGCGGAACGCTGTTTCTGGATGAAATTGGCGACATGCCGTTTGACCTGCAAACCCGTTTGCTGCGGGTTTTGAGTGACGGCCATTTCTACCGGGTGGGCGGCCACAGCGCGGTCAAGACCAACGTACGGGTGATTGCAGCCACGCACCAAAACCTGGAGCAACGGGTCAAAGACGGTGCGTTTCGAGAGGATTTGTACCACCGCCTCAACGTCATTCGCCTGCGCTTGCCCGCCTTGCGCGAGCGCCGTGAAGATATTCCGATGCTGACCCGGCATTTTCTGAAGCAAAGCGCGGGACAACTCACGGTCGAGGCCAAGCGCATTTCTGATGCCGCGCTGGTCTGGCTGGGTAATTTTGCGTTCCCGGGCAATGTGCGTCAGTTGGAAAACATTTGCCATTGGCTCACCGTCATGGCCCCGGCCCAAGTGATTGAGCCGAAGGATTTGCCGCCTGAAGTGGGCTTCACCAACAACACCCCACATAGCGCCAGTAGCTTTAGTGCCGCTACAGCGCCGCTGAATCAGGATGCCTATTTGACCCTTGCCGCTGGCGGCGACCAAGGGTTAACAGATGCCTTGGCGGCAAGCCTGCCCGAGGCGCCTCAGACTGCCTTGACCTCGGTGACCTCCGCCTACCCACAAATCAGTGCTGATGGCTGGGAGTTGGGCCTAGAGGCCGCTGCTGTGGCCTTGCTGGCGACCGACCGCCAAGATGTCTGGGAGGAGTTGACGCGCAAGTTTGAATCCCGGCTGATTTTGGCTGCTCTGGCTGCCACGAGGGGCCGCCGAATTGAAGCGGCTCAAAAGCTCGGCATCGGCCGCAACACCATCACCCGCAAAATTCAGGAGTTGGGGCTGGAGTAGGCGGCTGCCTTAGGCCAGTTCAACCACCACCGGCGCGTGGTCGCTGGGGCGCTCGTTTTTACGCGGCGTCTTGTCGATCACGCAGCCTTTAACCAGGGGTTTGAGGGCGGTGCTGACCAAAATATGGTCGATGCGCATGCCCCGGTTGCGCCTGAAGCCGAAGTCGCGGTAATCCCACCAAGAGTAGCTTTTGGCCTCTTGGGGGAACAGGCGGTAGGCGTCGTGCAAGCCTAGGGTAATCAGGGCGTTCAAGTGGTATCGCTCTTCATCGGTGCAATGAATCGTATCCCGCAGGCCCTCGGGGTCCCACACATCATCGTCGTCGAAGGTGATGTTGTAGTCGCCCATCAGCACCAGTTTCGGGTGAGCCACCAACTCAGCCCGCACCCAGTCGCGCAGGCCTTTGAGCCAGCTCATTTTGTACTCGAACTTGTCGCTGCCGGGCTCTTGCCCGTTGGGAAAGTAAGCACCAATCACGCGCAGGTCG
>CAIMHL010000669.1 GCA_903840825.1 uncultured beta proteobacterium | reverse complement strand
TAGTTTTTTTACGTCGAAAATCTCATGCAGCAACTCTTTGTAACGTCCGCCGAGCCAAATGGTGTGATGCGCAACATTAGGGTAAGTTTGGGTGGTGCCAAAGTAAAAAACGAAAAGCCCCATTGAATACTCGGCAGTTCTTAGCTTTAGCCTTGTAGAAATAGGCTGTTGCTCAGGCTTCACCATGGCGCTGTAAAGGTAAGCAGGGTCAGCATTGGACACGAATAAATCTGCCTCAATTCTTGCGCCATTCTCCATGACAGCAGCCTTGACTGTTCCATCGGTAATTTCAAGAGACTTGACCGTTAGCCCTAGATGGATCTCAATTTTTTGCCGGTGCATTAACTCGCCCAAGGCCTTCGTGATAGCGCCTGTTCCTCCCATGGCAAAGTGAACGCCATAGGCGCGTTCTAAAAAGTGGATTAAGCCATAAATACTGGTGGTATCGAAAGGATTACCGCCTACCAGCAGCGGTTGTATAGAAAAGGCTTGTCTAAGTTTAGGGCTACGCAGGTAACGCGAAACCATTTGCCATACAGTTTCATAGCTTCTCAAGCCCAGTAATCGGGGTATTTGCTTGAGCATGGTCGTTACACGGTGAAATGGTGTGGCTGACAGTTCAACGAAACCCACTTTGAAGATGCGTTCAGATTGCTTGAGAAGTTGGAGATAGCCTTCGCAATCTTCGGGTTCAATTCTTTTTATTTGCGCCAGCGTTTCTTCAAGAGTTCCACCGTAGTCAAAGGTGTCGCCGTCAGAAAAATAGAAACGGTACCAAATCTTTAAAGGTATCAGTGTGACGAAATCAGAGAGTTTTTCGTCGAATAACTCAAACAGTTCTTCAAATAAAAACGGTGCAGTAATCACTGTGGGTCCAGCATCATGCCGGAAACCGTTTCTCTCATAAGTTTGAGCTCTCCCACCGAGTTGACTGCATCGGTCAATGAGTGTGACTTCATAGCCTTTTGCACGAAGGCGCAATGCTGCTGCAATACCGCCAAATCCTGCGCCAATGACGACAGCTTTCATTAATTGAACACTTTCGAAGACCGTTTGTTGAGGCTTTCGTTGAGGTTAGCCGATAGCAATAATAAAGTTGCCCCTACATCCAAGGGGAGTTGGCCCGCAGCGATGTCGCACAATGCGAGGTGCTTTTTAGCCAAGTCTATGGCTACATCAATAGCTTCAGTTTTTGAGTGTTTTTTGTTTGAATATTGCAGGATGTTGAAACCAAAATCTTGCTCTACACACCCAATATCGACGTTTTCACACAAGTGATCATCTAAATCGTCTGATATCTGGTAACTAACGGAAAAGTGTTCACAGGCAATTCTGGCGACACCACATTTTTCAGAATGCTGAGAAGCCGTAAGCACGAGCTCAAGAGGGAGGCTGAGGAGTGCACCTGATTTTGCACCAGCAATTTTGATGTAATCATCGATACATTGAGATTTTTTGCTTGACTCGGACAGGTCAGCACACTGCCCGCATATGGTGGTGGTTGTTCTTTCGTGAATCAGATCCAGCATTGCCGGCATAAGCTTTAAGTTGCTGATGCGGGCTAAGACAGCATAGGCCGAGGAAAGCAATAAGTCACCGCTGCAAATGGCAATGTCTTTGTTGAATTGGTTCCAAACAGATTTTTGATTTCGTCGGTACTGATCACGGTCCTGAATGTCATCGTGAATCAAGGAGGCATTGTGCAAAAGTTCAACACAACTGGCAATACAGACAATGTCTGTATCAGCGAGACCAAGGTTAATTCCGGCAGTTATTGCAAGCCGTGCTCTTAGCCGTTTCCCACCCACGCTAAAGTGATAAGACGCTGCAGTTCTGGCGTCAACTAAATTCGAAAGTCTGAATTGTGAGCTTTTTTGCAAGACAGTGTCGATTCGATTTTCGACAGCACTGAGCAGAGAGTCGATCTTGAACCGTGTATGTTCATTCAGATTGATAAGATCGTTTGTATTCATAAGGCCTCTATTTAAGGGTGGCACATAAGCCACACCAAAACCAGGGTCAGGCTTTCTCCATCAGCCAATGGAGAAAGCCAAACTAACCTTTAATGATTACTTTTTGTTAGCAGCTTCAGTTTCGCTGACTGCAACAGTCCATATGATGAGACCGAAAGCAATCTTGTTCAACACATCTGCGAGGTTGTAAATGATGTTCAGCGCGTTTGCACTGGTCTCAGGGCTGCTTCCTGTCAGGTAGCCGAAGAAATAGCCAACAGGGTAGATGGCCCAACCAACAGTAACGATCATTCGCATGGTTTTAAAGGCCGACTGTACAGAAGGTGGTGCGCTTTGAGCATTGATTCTGCTGGCTTCGCCCATGAAAATCTCGTACAAAATATAGGCCCATCCGAGCATACCGATGATGAACGCTGGCCAGACAGCCATGTAGCCAGCTTCACCGAGATAGCCACCCACCAGCATGACCAAAGTACCGATCATGAGTCTCCAAAATACGCCAACGGGGACTTTGGTGATCGCTGAGAGAATGAGATAGAACTCGATCATCAGTAACGGAACTGTGATTAACCAATCTATATATCTAAATACCGTGGGTGTAGATCCTGTAGCAACCCAGACGTCTCTCATGTAAAAGTAGTGAACCGCTGCTACCAGTGTGACGAGACCAGATACGGTCAGCGATGTTTTCCACTTAGCTGAAACCCGATCTCTTTCAAGGAAAAAGAAGACGGTCGAAGCAATCAAGGCCATAGAAATTAACCAGAAGGAAATTCCTACGAAGTCATCCGGTTTGAGAACTGAGCTTGAAGCTGCTGCGTTGTTGGCTGTAAGGCCTAGCAATAGGGTCGCCGCTGAAAGCGTGTGAATTTTGTTTTTTAAACTCTTGAACATGTTTTTGATCTTTCTGTCGTTGTTTAACTAATTCAGAAGTGGAAGTTCCGATACCTTGAATTTGCAATTTCAGTGATCTTCTTTCGAGTCCAGACTAATTGCAAAGATCAGTTTATTCAATTAACCTAAAAAGATGAAACCCTTTTTAAAACTTGACTTGGCCTAAAGGTATTTATTCTTTTTGTTTTTTTACAAGTGTGCAAAGATGGATGCCGATTAAATATTTATCATCTTTCAAACTTATAAAGAAAAGTGGTCGAAAACGGGTTTTTGGGTGCCTAGTTGACAGGGGGTTTTTTCATAATTTCAACGAATAGGTCCGATCTTTCAAAACAGGAGAGCCATTGGTGCAATTCAAGCCATGGCTGTTTTGCAAACCAACTAGGGTCGGTATGGGCAAACTGCCGTACAAACGGGGCAATGGCCACGTCGGGCAGGCTCAAGGCGTCCCCCATTAAATGGTGGTGACGCGACAAGCCCTGATTTAGATCAGTCAAGAAAAGAGCGCCTTGAAGGCGATGAACTTCAGCCGTTTCAATCCCAAAACGGTTGGGGTACTTGTAGCGGTCCAGATGGTGTTTGAACTCCCCATCGCATCGGGCCACCCAAGCCAACATCTCTGCTAGTCGGCCTTCTGCGTCGCTCAGCCAATGCTCGGGGTCGTGTAGCTGCAAAGCCCACAACATGATGTCCAGACTTTGGTCAAGTACCTGACCATCTACCAAAATCAACACCGGCACGGTTGCCTTGGGTGAGACTTGCAACAATTCAGGCGGTTTATTCTTGAGCTCAACCTCTCGTAGTTCATACACCTGTCCACTGACTAGCAGCGCCATTCGAGCCCGCATGGCGTAAGGGCAACGGCGAAAAGAATATAAAACCGGACAGGGCTTAGCTGCAGTCATGGGATGGTGGGCGTCTCTTTGGGGGCAACTTTGGGCGGTGCTTGGCGCTGGCCAATGGGGTCTTGTTGGCCCAGCGCTTTGGCCCTTACCCATTGGCGCTGGCGCTCACGCGCACTGTTCTTTTGGGTCTCTAGCGTGTGGGCGTGGCATTTGGGGCAACTCACCCCTGCTTCAAACAGCGGCGAGGCCAGGTCGTCGTCATTCAAGGGCTGTCGGCAAGCGCGGCACAAGCCGTGGTGGCCGGGCACCAAGCCGTGGCCGACCGAGACGCGTTCGTCAAACACAAAGCACTGGCCTTCCCAAAGGCTCTGCTCCTCGGGCACGGTTTCCAGGTATTTCAAGATGCCGCCCTGTAGGTGGTAAACCTCGTCATAGCCTTGGGCGCGCATAAAAGCGGTTGATTTTTCGCAGCGTATGCCGCCGGTGCAAAACATCGCCACTTTAGGTTTTTTGCCTGACGCTGGGTTGAGTTCCGGGTTTGCCAACGCCCAAGCGGGCAGTTGGGCAAAGTTTTTAATGTCAGGGTTGATGGCGCCGGTAAACGTGCCAATGCCCACCTCGTAGTCGTTGCGTGTGTCCACCACCACCACCTCGGGATCGCTGATCAAGGCATTCCAGTCTTCGGGCTTGACGTAAACACCAGCCATCAGCGTGGGACTGACCTCGGGCACGCCCATGGTGACAATTTCGCGCTTGAGCCGGACTTTCATGCGGTAAAAGGGCGACTTGCTTGACCAGGCTTCCTTGTGCTGCAGGTCGGCCAAGCGCGCATCAGAGCGCAAGCTGGCCAGCACCGCGCGCACGCCCAGCTCGGGGCCGGCGATGGTGCTGTTGATGCCTTCGGTGGCCAGCAAAATAATACCTTTCACCTCGTTTGCCTCGCAAAGCGCCAAAAGCGGCTTTCTCAGAGCTTCAAAATCAGGCAAATGAACGAATTTGTAAAACGCAGCGGTTAGATAGGGAGTCATCTCAGTACTTTATCGCCTCCTAGCCCGTGTTTTGGGCAGCACAAGGGTTTTTTACAATACCACTCAGCATTGTCATGAACCATTTGGGGCCAGCCATCGAAACTTCCATTACGTCATCCGCCGTCTTAACCGTTGAAGGGCTGAATTTTTCTTACCAGGGGCATCCGCTTTTTATCAATTTTTCATTACGCATACCTGCGGGGGTGACTTTTATTCAAGGCGGTGACGGGCGAGGCAAAACGACCTTGGTGCGTTTGTTGGCTGGGGATTTGCCTGTAGTCAGTGGCAACTTGCAGCTCATGGGGGTGATCTTGGCTGAAGATTCCCAAGCCTACCGAGACCGTGTTTTTTGGATTGACCCACGCACCGATGCCAAGGACGCGCTGAGTCCGCGTGCCTATTTTGAAACTATAAAGGCAAAATTTGCTGGTTTTGACGCGCAAGCCCTGGACACCTTGATTGCAGGCTTATCGCTGGACGAGCATATTGACAAAGCTCTGTACATGCTGTCGACGGGATCGAAGCGCAAAGTCTGGATTGCCGCTGCCATTGCCTCGGGCGCTGAGCTTGTTTTGATTGAAGACCCCTTTGCAGCACTGGACAAACCGTCTATTCGCTTCATCACCCAGCTGCTGCAAGACGCCTCAGCGCAGTCCGCCCGCGCATGGGTCATCAGCGGCTATGAGGCCCCTGAAGGCGTCAATCTGGCCCAGATCATTGACCTGGGCGATTAAGCGTTTTTAGTTCACCATGACCAGTTTGCCCATCACCCCGCGTGAGCCCATGTGCGCGTAGGCGGCTTTGAGGTCTGACATTGGCATGGTGCGGTCGATGACGGGTTTGATCTTGCCTTGGGCGTACATCTTTGCCAGCTCCATCATCATGGCGCCGTTGGCTTTGGGTTCTCGTTTGGCAAAGTCTCCCCAAAAAACACCCATGATGGAGGCACCTTTGAGCAAAGCCAAGTTGAAGGGCAGGGCAGGGATGGGGCCAGCTGCAAAGCCGACGACCAGGTAGCGGCCGCGCCAGGCAATGGACCGGAAGGCGGGCTCGGTGTAGTCGCCGCCCACGGGGTCATAGATGACGTCTGGGCCTTTGCCGTCGGTCAGCGCTTTGATGGCTTCGCGCAGGTTTTCTGTGCTGTAGTCAATGGTGGCGTCAGCCCCCAAAGTTTTGCACAAAGCGCATTTTTCGTCATTGGAAGCGGCGGCAATCACCCGGGCACCTGCTGCTTTGGCAATTTGAATGGCCGCTGTGCCCACGCCGCCTGCCGCGCCCAGCACCAGCACGGTTTCACCCGCTTTGAGTTGTGCCCGGTCGATCAAGGCGTGGTGTGAGGTGGCGTAAATCATGATGAAGGCGGCTGCGTCCACAAACGGGAAACCCTCGGGCAAGGGCATGCACAGCGCAGCAGGTGCCAAGGTGTGCGTGCCAAAGCCACCGGTGCCACTGAGGCAGGCGACGTGTTGGCCCACTTTCAGGTGCACCACGCCTTCGCCCACGGCTTGTACAACGCCGGCGTATTCCGAACCCGGCACAAAGGGCAGCGGGGGTTTCATCTGGTATTTGTTCTGAACAATGAGCAGATCAGGAAAGTTAAGGCTGGCCGCCTTGATCTCAATCAGGACTTCACCTGCTTTGGGTGCAGGGGTGGGGAGCTCTTTCCAGGTCAGGGCATCAACGCCCACGGGGTTTTCACAAAGCCAAGCGTGCATTTTTCAATCTCCAAGTTATCGGCAAATGATAGGGGAACTACAGGTAAAAAAATGTCTCTCGGGCGACGGCGAATGGGGGAGGGCGTGCCGCCTACAATAAATGTCAACCAAAAATTACCATGAAAATTCTCATCTCCAATGACGACGGTTACCAAGCACCAGGCATCGTGGCGCTTTATGAGGCCCTTAAAGACATCGCCGAGGTTGAGATTGTTGCGCCCGAGCAGAACAACAGCGCCAAGTCGAACGCCTTGACCCTGCACACGCCTCTGTATGTCACTCGTGCCAGCAATGGTTTTCGTTATGTCAATGGGACGCCTGCGGATTGTGTGCATATTGCGCTGACGGGGTTGCTTGGTTACCGCCCCGATCTGGTGGTCTCGGGCATCAACAATGGCGCCAACATGGGGGACGACACCATTTACTCCGGCACGGTGGGCGCTGCCATGGAGGGATACCTGTTCGGCATTCCGGCCATCGCTTTTTCTCAGGTGGACCGAGACTGGGTAGAAATCGAGGCTGCAGCCCGTAAGGCGCGCGAATTGGTGTTGCAAATGTCCAACCAGCATCTGATTGGCGCGACACCCTGGTTGCTCAACGTCAATATTCCCAATTTGCCTTTTGCTGATATTGGCCATGTAAAGCTGTGCCGACTGGGGCGGCGTCATTCGGCCGAGCCGGTGATCACGCAACTTAGCCCTCGGGGAGACACCATGTATTGGATTGGCGCTGCCGGGGCAGTCAAGGATGAGGCCGAGGGCACAGATTTTTACGCTACCTCGCAGGGCTTTGTCTCCATCACGCCGCTCAAGGTTGATTTGACCGACCATGATAATTTGGGCTACTGGGCGCAAACGGCGTCGCGCTTGTCTAGCGCGCCCGAGCCCGCCTTGCCTGATACCAGCGTGGTCTGAGGCCCCCATGAAGGAGCGTCCCTCATTTCCTGCGCGTCTTGATTTTTCGGGGAGCCCGGTTAAGTCCCGTGCACCCTTGGCCCGAGTGGCAACCGTTGCATCACCCGCCTCCAAACCTGCAGCGCCGCTGTTGGCCAGTGGTTTAGGCCTTGATTCGAGCGCTGTGCGCTTGAATATGGTGAAGAAACTAGCGGCACAAGGCATCACCGACAGCGGTGTGTTGGATGCCATGCGCGCTATCGAGCGGCACCGCTTTGTGGACAGCGCGCTGGTCGGGCAGGCCTACGAGGACACCAGTTTGCCGATAGGTTTGGGGCAGACCATTTCAAAGCCTGGCGTGGTGTCACGCATGATTGAGTTGCTGCGCCAGGGGACGTCTGTCAAATTGGGCCGGGTGTTGGAGATTGGTACCGGTTGTGGCTACCAGGCGGCGGTGTTAAGCCAGCTGGCCGAAGAGGTTTACAGTATTGAGCGCCTGCGGGGCTTACACGACAAGGCCAGTGACAACTTACGCCATCTGCATCAAGCTAATTTGCATCTTCTATTTGGTGACGGCATGCTGGGCTACGCCCTTGGGGCGCCTTATGCGGGCATTATTGCCGCCGCTGGTGGCGAAGCCGTGCCGCAGGCCTGGATTGACCAGCTGGCGATGGGCGGGCGTTTGGTGGCGCCTGTCTCAGCTGGCGCCAACTCACCCGGCAAACAAGCCTTGGTCGTGATCGACAAAACCCCGCAGGGTTGCAAGCAAACGGTCCTAGAGGCCGTACACTTTGTCCCCTTAAAATCAGGGCTTGCTTGAAGGGATTTTATATGTTTGGTTTATTTGCTCGCCGGGGCTTGGTGTTGCTTGTGTCTGCCCTTGTTTTAACTCTGGTGGGCTGCGGGTCAAAGGCTATTCACCGTGCTCCGGTTGAAGACCGGGGCAGTCAGGTGAAAAGACAGTCTGTGGTGCCCGCGGAATCAACGGCTCAGCCAGTTCAGCAGTTGCCAGGTTTTGAGAATGCTGGCAAACCCGGTTATTACTCGGTCAAGTCTGGAGATCATTTGATCCGCATTGGTCTTGAGCATGGGCAATCCTATAAAGATATTGCCCGTTGGAGCAATATCGACAATCCAGACCGTATTGAGATTGGGCAGGTCTTGCGAATTGTTCCACCTGTGAGCGAAGGCGGAGTGGGCAAACCGGTACTTATCTCTAAAGTGACACCTGTGGCAATGCCGCCCTTGCAAGCTGCCAGTGCCACCAAGTCGTTGCCAACGCTTGCAGCGTCGGCCCCTGTTGCGCCCCCAGCTTCAGCTTCGCCTGCTGGGGCCGATGAGGATCCGGGTTTTATTTGGCCCAACAATGGTACTGTTTTAGCTTCATTTGATGAGGTCAAAAACAAAGGCCTTGATATTTCTGGCGCTGCAGGAGATCCCGTCTTGGCCTCGGCTGATGGTCGCGTGGTGTACGCAGGGGCGGGCCTGCGGGGCTACGGTAACCTGGTGATCCTCAAGCACAACAACACCTACTTAACGGCTTACGCTCACAACCAGAAGCTCCTGATTAAAGAAGACCAGTCGGTTAAAAAGGGACAAAAAATTGCAGAAATGGGCAGCAGCGATTCAGACCGCGTTAAGCTCCATTTTGAGGTTCGCCGCCAAGGCAAGCCCGTGGACCCAAGCAAATACCTGCCCGTTCGGTAGATTTTTCCCCGGCTGCGCGCCTCAATAAATGTGGGACTGCCTTTTATTTTTCTTGGCTGCGCCTGAGACAATAGAGGAATGACTGAAGAAATTACTAAAACCGAGTTGTATCCGCCAGACTGGCTCGTGGTGGAGTCACTCGATCTCGAAGCCCAAGGTGTCGCTCACAGGCCTGATGGCAAGGTGGTGTTTATCAAGGGCGCCTTGCCCTTTGAGGTGGTCACCGCCAACATTCACCGCAAAAAAAGCAACTGGGAACAAGGCATGGTGCAGGCCATTCAGCGGGAGTCTTCGCAACGCGTCAAGCCTGGTTGCCCGCATTTTGGCCTTCATGAAGGCGCTTGCGGTGGTTGCAAGATGCAGCATTTGCATGTGGGCGCGCAGGTCGCTGTGAAACAGCGGGTGCTGGAAGACAACCTTTGGCATTTGGGCAAGGTCAAGGCGGACACTATTTTGCGTCCCATTGAAGGCCCGGCGTGGGGCTACCGCTACCGTGCCCGTATTTCAGTGCGCCATGTGCGCAAAAAAGGAACGGTGTTGGTGGGCTTTCATGAGCGTAAAAGCGGTTATGTGGCCGACATGAAGGAATGCCATGTGCTGCCGCCCCACGTCAGCGCCTTGCTGTTGCCCCTCAGAGCCTTGATCACCTCCATGGTGGCGATGGAAACCCTCCCCCAGATTGAGCTGGCGTGCGGTGACCGCGTCATTGCGCTGGTGCTTCGCCACATGGAGCCGCTGTGCGAGGGTGATTTGGCCTTGTTGCGCGCTTTTGCTGAAAAACACGAGGGCGTGCAGTGGTGGCTGCAGCCCAAGGGCATTGAGACTGTGCATCTGTTGGACGAAGGTGGTGAAGAGCTGAGCTACGACCTGCCCGAGTTTGGCATTCACATGCCCTTCAAACCAACCGACTTCACCCAGGTCAACCCCCACATCAACCGGGTCTTGGTCTCGCGCTCGTTGCGCTTGCTAGGCGCTACCCGGCAAGAGCGCGTGATCGACTGGTTTTGTGGTCTGGGTAACTTTACCCTGCCCATCGCCACCCAAGCACGCGAAGTGCTGGGTGTCGAGGGGAGCGAAGCCTTGGTGGCACGTTCGCGTGAAAACTATACAAGAAATAAGGCTTTAGAGCACGCCAGCCGTCCTTTAGCAGCTACCAGCTTTGTAGCTAGAAATTTGTTTGAGATGACACCGGCTGTGTTGATTCAGGATGGATCGGCTGATAAATGGCTGGTTGACCCACCGCGTGAAGGTGCTGTTGCTCTGGTTCAGGCGCTGGCTGACTTGCACCAGCAAAAGTTGGACCCTGTGGCAAACCCGCCTACCCCAGGGGCCGAGCATTGGAGCCCCCCCAAACGCATTGTCTATGTGAGTTGCAACCCGGCCACACTAGCGCGCGATGCGGATATTTTGGTGCATCAGGCCGGCTACACCTGCTCGGCGGCAGGTATGGTCAACATGTTTCCGCACACCGCACATGTTGAGAGCATGGCGGTGTTTGACTTGGTGGTTTGAACCCTGTTGGGTGAGCAGAGCGCAAGGTTAGCGCGGCTTTAGCGGCTGGCCGGTGCTTCCTTAGCCGCTGCTTTTGCGGGCGCCTTGCTGCCGGGTTTCTCTTTGGCATCAAGTGCCGGTTTGGCCTTAGGGTCGGTTTTTGGGTCGACTTTAGGCTTGGTGGCCTCGAGGATTTCTTCAATCGGGGCCGCTTTAGCAACAGGGCTGGCTACGCCCTCAATTTTGTTTTCACGCATGTAAAGGTCCATGTCTTTCCATCCGGTAAAGATATCGGACTTGGACGCCTCCTCGTTCTGCTTGTAACAATCTTCAAGACCGCGCAGGCCATGCCGGCAAGCGCTGCCGATGGCTTTGGCATCAGCCTCGCGTTTGGCAATGCGAGGGTCTGGCCCTAGTCCGGGAATTTCACAGCCTGATAAAAGCAGCAGGGAGACGATGAGCAGAGCGCGTAAAAGCATGGTTTTTTTCATAGAGCTAGTTTCTTTAACGGCTCTTTAACGCACTTGTTGAGAAGTTTCGCGCACCGATAAGCCAAAAAAAGGCCCCGAAGGGCCTTTTTTCTAGCGCATCGGACGCTTATTCTTTTTCGCCACCAGCAATGCCCAGCAAGGCCAGCAAACCCTGGAACACGTTCATGATGTCGAGGTACAAAGCCAGCGTGGCGCTGATGTAGTTGGTCTCGCCGCCATCCACAATGCGCTTCAGGTCATACAGCATGTAGGCGCTGAAGATGCCGATCACGGCCACTGAGATCGCCATCATGGCAGCCGTAGAGCCGACAAACACGTTGATGATGCCGCCGATCATGACCGCCATCGCGCCCACAAACAACCATTTGCCCATGCCGGACAGGTCACGCTTGATCACGCTTGAGAGGCTGGCCATAACAAAAAACACGCCTGCTGTGCCGCCAAAGGCCGTCATGATGAGGTCGGGGCCATTCTTAAAGCCAAGCACCATGGAGATCATGCGAGACAGCATCAAGCCCATGAAGAACGTAAAGGCCAGAAGCACGGGGACGCCCGCGCCTGAGTTCTTGGTTTTCTCAATGGCATACATAAAGCCAAAAGCGCCGCCCAAAAACACAACCAAGCCAAGGCCGCCACCCAATGAGCGCGTTATCCCGGTTGCTACGCCCAACCAAGCACCCAATATCGTGGGCACCAGACTCACGGCCAGCAGCCAATAAGTATTGCGCAACACCTTGTTGCGCTCAGCCGGTGTTGAGACGTAGCCGTAGCTATCGCCCAATGAATTAACGTTGTAGGTCATCCTCATACTCCTTCAAATTCCACAAGTTGTGGTTTCGCGATTCTAGGGGGAAACACAAACTGCATTTAACAGGATCACCGCCAGCCCCCTATTTTTTGTGTGGATACTTTTGTGCCACATACGCTCAATAGAAGGGGTTTGAAACGTTATGCTCAAGGCCTTTTTAAATAATTAAGTACCCCATGATCCAAAAATTTTCCCTCGAACTTGCCGACATCAAAACTATCGCTGCAGCCGCTGAAGCAGAGGCTTTAAAAAACAACTGGGCAGTGACCATTGCCATCGTTGACGATGGTGGTCATTTGTTGTGGCTGCAGCGTCTGGATGGCGCTGCCGCTATTTCAGCTCACATTGCACCTGCCAAGGCCCACACAGCCGCATTAGGTCGCCGCGAGTCCAAGGTTTATGAGGATGTGATTAACGGCGGTCGTGCCTCGTTCCTCAGTGCCCCAGATGTCAAAGGCATGTTGGAGGGCGGCGTGCCCATTATGAAAAATGGCCAATGCTTGGGTGCAGTGGGCGTGAGCGGTGTTAAATCGCCCGAAGATGCCCAAGTGGCCAAAGTCGGTATTGCTGCTTTAGGCTTGTAATCCACAACGGCTATTTTTTAAGAAAAATAGCCTGCAATCCCCCGTTGGACTTGCTTGAATAGCTATTTTTTAAATAGCATTTGAGCAGTCTTCGGTGGATTTTTTTATGCCGCTACATGTTCGGGGGTCCGAATCAGGTAGTCAAAAGCGCTCAGTGCTGACTTGGCACCATCACCCGCCGCAATCACGATTTGTTTGAACGGTACGGTGGTGGCGTCACCGGCGGCAAAAACGCCTGGCAAGCTAGTGGCGCCCTTGGCATCAATCACAATTTCGCCGTGCTTGCTCAACTCCAGCGTGCCTTTGAGCCACTCCGTGTTGGGGATCAGGCCGATTTGAACAAACACGCCTTCGAGCTCAAGGTGGTGAACCTCATCGGTGGCGCGGTCCTTGTAGTGCATGCCATTAACGATGTGGCCGTCGCCGGTGATCTCTGTCGTTTGGGCGTTGG
>CAIMHL010000668.1 GCA_903840825.1 uncultured beta proteobacterium | reverse complement strand
GTGTGTGGTTGCGGGCATCCATCAAAGCCAGCGACAAAACATCGGCCCCGCCCTGGCGCATGGCGGGCGAATCAACGTCGGGCATTAGTATTTTTTGCATTGTGAAAATATTTCATGAGGGGCGTGACACTGAGCGTTTAAACTCTCGTCCGCGATGGCTTTTGTCGGCGTTTTCTCTTAGTTTAAAACACTGCATTTCAGAAATCTTTGCAGTCACCCACGTTACCCTAGGTAACTGGAATTGGTTTGTCGTCAACCGCCAGCCAAGTCCCTTTGTCAAAATAAATGGAGACTCCATGACACCTTTTCTCACGCTGTCCCGGTTGATCGACAAGATCAGCACCGGCGTCGGCAAGCTAACCATGTGGCTGATTTTGGCCACCACACTCATCAGCGCAGGCAACGCACTGGTGCGAAAAATCTTCAACGTCAGCTCCAACGGTCTGCTGGAAATTCAGTGGTATTTGTTTGCTGCTGTGTTTATGCTGGGTGCAGGCTACGGCTTTTTGAGGAACTCGCACGTCCGCATCGACTTCATCTCTACTAAGCTGACCGACCGCACAAGAAACCAGATTGATGTCATCGGAATCGTTTTTATCTTGTTTCCCTTTTGCATCATCATGTTCAATTTAGGCTGGCCTTTCTTTTTACAGGCATTCAACAGCGGCGAAATGTCCCAAAACGCAGGTGGCCTGATTCGCTGGCCTGCTTATGTGCTGATTCCTGCAGGGTTTGCGCTTTTGATGCTGCAGGCGGTCTCAGAGCTGATCAAACGCATTGCGTTTTTGACTGGTCAAGGGCCGGATGTGCTCAGCAGCGAAGAGAACAAATCTGACGAGCAAAAACACCTTGAAGAGCTCGAGGCCCAAACTGCACGCCTTTTGGCGGGAGACAAATAAATGCAAACCACTTTTTTAGCACAACAATTTGTGCCGCTGATGTTCGGCGGCCTATTTATGCTGCTGCTGACCGGCTTTCCGGTCGCGTTTGGCTTGGCGGCTTGCGGCTTGCTCTTTGGCTTTGTAGGCATTGAAGCGGGGATTTTCCCTGCGGCCATGTTCCAGGCGCTCCCACTGCGCATCTTTGGCATTATGCAAAACGACACGCTCTTAGCGATTCCGTTTTTCACATTCATGGGGATTATTCTGGAACGGTCCGGCATGGCCGAGGATCTTCTTGAAACCGTAGGCCAGGTCTTTGGACCCGTTCGTGGTGGTGTCGCCATTGCCGTTATTTTGGTGGGTGCCCTTTTGGCCGCTACCACGGGTGTGGTGGCTGCTGCCGTGATCTCTATGGGCCTGATTTCCTTGCCCGTGATGCTGCGCTACGGCTACAGCCGAACCATTGCAACAGGCACTATTACGGCCTCTGGCACGCTGGCACAGGCTATTCCTCCGTCGTTGGTGCTCATCGTGCTGGCTGACCAACTGGGCCGCTCAGTGGGTGACATGTACTCAGGTGCCTTGATTCCGGGCCTGCTGCTGGTCGCGCTTTATATTGCTTTTATCGTGGTTGTGGCTATTTTCAAGCCCGCCATGGTGCCTGCTCTACCGCCTGAGGCGCTGCTATTCAAGGAAGCCAACGGCAAGTCGGGCCACCGCTCGCTCTTGGTGCTGGTGCTGGTGTGTGCAGGAGTTGGCTATGCCTGGTCCCAGGTGCACAACGGGCTGCTTACCCAATGGCTGGAGCGTGCCACCCCGTCGCCCAGCGATGAAATTTTGATTCTCTCGCTCACCCTGGCATCACTCACTGGGCTTGCACTGGCCCTGTTCAACCGCGCTACCAAGCTGGGTTTGCTGTCTAAGCTTGCTGAACAAGTCACTTTTGTTTTGATGCCGCCGCTGATTCTGATCTTTTTGGTGCTGGGCACGATCT
>CAIMHL010000667.1 GCA_903840825.1 uncultured beta proteobacterium | reverse complement strand
GTATTTGCCGCGAATGTGGCGGTGCACAAAGAACTGGGCTGGCACGCAGTCGAGCTGCTCACTGATTTCCTCGCCAATGCGTTTGAGGGCATGACCCAGCGCGCACACGGCGGGCTCAATCTCGTAGTGGTGCTCGATACGCTCTAGCTGTGCGGGCAGTGGCTGACGTTTGGCCTGACGCTTGGCTTTGGGCGGCTTGCGGGTCCCTTCAATAGCTAAATTACACATTAGCTAAGAAGTCCGTTTTTCGGGGGCAAGGTCAGACACCCACCCGGGACCGATGCATGGCGACGGCCTCCACATCGGAGTGCTCGATGCGCCGGCTGAAATCGGTGAAGTCCTCAATGCAGACCACCACATGCCGAAAGCGCTCAGGCGGCAAGCGGTTGATTAAATTGACCACCCCATTTTCAAGCCCGCCGATCTGCAAGTGGTGCACCGCGTGAAGAATCAGTTTGGCGCGCGAGTCGTTTGACTGCTCACTCATTGGAGGTGCTCGGCAACGGCGCGCATCAACAAGCGCACACCGATCGGATTGAGGTGTGCGTCATAAGGCCCAACGGAGAGAGACAGCACCGACTGCTGCAAATGGGCCAGGTACAAGGGCTCAGCGTCAATGACGATAGCCCCGCGGGATTGCGCAATAAGCATGAATTGTGCGCGTTCCAGCATCAACGGCATCTGGGCTGCTGCTGCATCAGCAAGCCCTACCTGGGTCCTGCGGCCATCTACGACGATGACCAAGTGGCCGGAAATATAGGGCTCAACACGGGCAAAGAAATCATCAGCTACAGCGCTGA
Organism: uncultured beta proteobacterium; assembly: GCA_903840825.1. Taxonomy (GTDB): domain Bacteria; phylum Pseudomonadota; class Gammaproteobacteria; order Burkholderiales; family Burkholderiaceae_C; genus Rhodoferax. The sequence continues at coordinate 8,915 of CAIMHL010000667.1, read as the reverse complement.
CCATGGATTCGCGCTTGGCATCTTCTACCAGCACCGCCATCAGCGGGACAGCACCCTCCACCGTTCGCGCTAGCATTGGTGTGTACTCTGGGGGCGGAGGTGGTGCCATCGTCAGAGCTCGCCGAAGCAGACTCGGAAGATCCAACTTGAGCTGGCCGTTCAGATAATGGGCCAAAGCGAAATGCCTGAGCAAGCTTTTTGACCTTGAGGTTGGAGGCACTTTTTGGGTACGGGGTGCCAATGTCTCGGCATCAAGGCAAGGGCCATGCACATTGCCGGAGCCGCAGATCGACTGTCGTAAATCACCCGCTTCCATCAAGATCACAAAGTCACGCACACCGAAGCGCTGCTGAGCAAGGCGGATGCGCTCTGCGTAATCGAGCAGCGCGGAACCCGGTCCGCCCATGGCATACACGGCCCGGCTGCCCGCCAAGGCAAGTGCTAACTGCGGACCGGGACGGGTGGGTCCGTCCAACATCGATGCCTCGACATAGCTGTCACCAATCAATGCCACTGCCTGTGAGTTAGGAACAAAATCGATATCGCTGGCAAAGCCAATGTTGTTACTTTGCATGTGCTGGATGTTGCGCAAGTCCCAACCCGTGGCCGTTCGCCAATGATGACCGGGCGGGTAGGTCAGTATCAACGGGTCAATGAGATACCCGCTCGCAGTGGACGTGGACACGGGCAGCATGCGCAAAACAGCCTCAGCCGTCACGAGCATGCCTATGAAGCCAACAGCAAGAAACAAGAAACGGCGCAGCATCAAAAGTTGAAATAGATGAACGCGCTTACAGCGTCGCGCGCGGTGTTGATCATCAACATCAGAGAGATTGCGCACAGCGCAGCGCCTCCACCGATGGCACGCAACGGTGAGGCGGGTGCCAAACGGGCAAGCACCCACACGCCAATGCGATTGCTGTTCGGCGCGAACAAGGTGGTCGCAAGCAAGGCAGCACACCAAACAAAGCCAGTGGACGCATGCAAACCGGCATTCCAAAGCAGTGCGGGAACCGCCCCGTCTGCCGTCCGAATCGTCAGCATCGACTCCACCATGCGCATCGCACCGGAAAATGTTGTGGCGCGGAAAAAGACCCATGCCAAAATGACCAGAAGGAGTGTGAGCATCCACGCGAGGTTGCGGTTTAGCAGGCTGCGATCGAAACGCGCGCAGCGTGCTTCGCCGAGCAAGGCCCGATAAGCCTGATGCAACAACAGGTACGTGCCGTGCAAAGCACCCCAAACTACGAATGACCAGCTGGCACCGTGCCACAGGCCTCCGAGCACCATCGTGACGGCAAGATTAAGGTAGCGCCGGGCGGTACCGCGACGATTACCTCCAAGCGGAACGTAAAGGTAGTCGCGCAAGAAGGTCGACAAGGAAATATGCCAACGCCGCCAGAAGTCCGCAATATTGCGAGCCTTGTACGGAGAGTCGAAGTTAAAGGGCAGTTTGATGTTGAACATCCAGGAAAGCCCGATTGCCATGTCTGAATAGCCGGAAAAATCGAAATACAACTGCAAGGTGTAAGCCACAGCACCAAGCCACGATTCCATCGTACTGGGCAAAAGTCCACCGTCAACCGGAATGAAGACAGCATCTGCGTAGGGTGCAATGCCGTCGGCAAGTACTACTTTTTTGAATAGCCCTAACGCGAATATCACGAGCCCACCGGCGAGTTGATCACCGCGCACATGGTAGATTGCGGCGTCGGCAAACTGCGGCATCATTTGCGAGTGGTGCATCACAGGTCCGGCGACCAAGTGCGGGAAATACGTGACGAACAGGCCGAAGTGCACCGGGTTCGTTTCGCTGACCTTGCCTTCATAGGCATCGGCCAGAAAGGCAATCTGGGTGAATGTGTAAAACGAGATGCCGATGGGTAGCATTACCTGCCCAAAACTCCAGTGTTGTCCGAGCAACTCGTTGATATTTTCGACAAAGAAATTGGCGTATTTAAAATAACCCAGTAAACCAAGATTGAATAACAGAGCAATAACCAGCCACAATTTCGCTGAAATTTTATCTGGAATTTTTACTGCTGCTGAAATACAGCGCCCGAACAAGAAATTTATTGCAATTGATGCTCCCAGCAGCAACGTAAAAATAGGCATCCAATAAGCATAAAAAAAAAGTGAGGCAAGAAATAACCAAGCAGCTGCAATCGAAGGCCATTGCCGACCGAGCGCGAAAAATCCGACCCAGGTCACTGGAAGGAAAAGAAGGAGAAAAGTACCGGTTGTGAAAAGCATGAACGGTGTCTTTTCGAAACCTAGGGCGTGCACAAAATATTTAAATGCTGCCGAAGTTCGCACGCCATGAGGCCGAGATTTATCAGAATAGAGCTGCCTCGCATGAACATGCTTACTTTTGATCGATTTATTTTAACAAGTCACCAAGCCCTGCCAGTCCAAATACAAATAGCCCAACAAGTAGGCTTTTGTGATTCATGGTGGTCCTTGGCGGAATCGAACCATCGACACAAGGCATTTCAACGGAGAAAGTCCAATATGCTCGGACGGATGTTTTGATTCACTCGAAACAGATTATCCGGGTCATACCTATTCTTCACTGCGACCAGACGGTCATATCCTTGGCCGTAAGCGGTCTTGACGCGCTCGGGTTCGTCGTCGGTCAGAAAATTGACATACACACCACCTGTCGCATACGGCGCCGCCTCCTTAAAGAATCCGCGTGCCCATTGAGTCCCTTTCTGGTCTTCGGCCGCTGTTTCCCAACGGCCATGAACGTTGCATACATAGATCGCGTCTCGATGCGAATAGGCGGTCGCATCGGGTCTGGGGCGGGTCGTAGCGCCGCCGATCAGACCGAAGAAAATCTCACAATGAGGCGATGGCAGGCTTTGGGCATATTTCACAGCCACGTCGATTGCGCCGTCACTCAGATCGACGAAATTGTGCGATTTCCAATAATTGCGGGCACCAGGTGTCAGAAGTGGGTCAAACGTTTTTTGCCAGGCAGTGTAGGGCTGCATCGCGGTAAACTCGCCGAGCACCGTGCCAAGTTTGCGCAAAGGTTCTATCGCTATTCGTCCTTCGTCTGGATCGCCGGCATGGAACAAACAAAAGGCAATGATCTCGGTCCCGTGCACCTCTGGCGGGAGAAACGGCAAGGGCGGCGCTTTGCGCATCACGGTCCAGACGTTTGTCTCCTCTCCAAGTTTCTTCACAAGTTCGCGGAATTGCTTCAACGCGTGCGCTGCTTCCTTGAGCGGATAGACGATCATCCCGCTCAGAACTTCGGGTCCAACCGGGTGAAGTTTGAACTCAAATCTACTGACGACACCAAAGTTGCCGCTACCGCCACGAATCGCCCAAAAGAGATCGGCGTGCTCTTTCTCGTTGGCCCGTATCATATGCCCATCGGCAGTGATCACATCGGCGGCAAGCAGATTGTCTACGGTCATTCCGTACTTTCGGGAAAGCCATCCGAATCCACCCCCAAGCGTGAGTCCTGCAATGCCCGTGGTCGAATTGATACCAACGGGGGTAGCCAATCCAAATGCCTGGCATTCATGGTCAAAATCGCCGAGCGTCGCGCCCGGCTCTACATGGGCCACGGATGCAATCGGGTCGATCGCTACTGTCCGCATATTCGATAGATCAATGAGCAAGCCGCCCTCGCATACGGCATTGCCGGCGATGTTATGTCCGCCACCTTTGATGGCAGTTAGAAGGCGGTGGGCATGTGCAAATGTTACTGCTTGACGAATGTCGGCCACACCAGCGCACCTCACCACCAATGCTGGTTTGCGATCAATCATGGCGTTCCAGACCGTACGCGACTTCTCGTAGCCCTCGTCGCCTGGAACGAGCAATGCACCTCGCAAAGAAGATTTCAACTTTTCGAGGGAGGCTCCATCCAATGTGATGTGGTCTCCGGCCAGTCCAACTATTTTTACGCTGTTCATGATGCAACCTCCAATTTGATGATCAAAATGGCTCCGGCTGTGGTATCGCCTATTCCATTAGGCGAAAAGGTAGGAAAATGTAATACGAACAATTTATGGCTCCGTCAAACTACTACGCGGTACCAACAGCCCACACGACGACATGTTTTTTTGTGCTGTTAGGTAAATCGTCCCAGACAAGAAAATTTATACCGTGCGATTTATCAACTAAGTCTTGATAGTGACTGTAATTGGAATTTTGCTAAATTTCGCGAATGTTAGTGTGATGACTGCGGCCACGACTATTTTGTCGCCTATTCCTGCAAAGGCCGTGGCGTCTGCCCCTCGTGCAACACCCGGCGCATGGTGGAGACGGCGGCACACCTCTGCGATCATGTTTTCCCCCGGCTGCCGGTGCGCCAGTGGGTGCTCTCTGTCCCGAAGCGACTGCGCTACTTCATGCAGCGTGAAGGGGCAGTGCTCAACATGGTGTTGCGTATCTTCTTGCGGGTGATTGCGCAAACTCTGCAAACCCACAGCCCCGGGACGGCCCATGTGGACAGGGCCGCCCTGCATATCGGAGCCGTAGCCTTCATCCACCGGTTCGGCTCCAGCCTGAACGGGCATGTGCACTTTCACGTCTGCGCGCTCGACGGGGTGTTTGAGGACGTGGCGGGCGACACCGATGCTCAATCCTCACCACCGGGCATCGTTTTTCACCCGTCCAGTAGTGCTATCGACGAGGCCGCTGTGGCCCAGGTGCAGACAGATTTGCGCCGACGCATCCTGCGCGCCTTCGTGGGCCGGGGCCTACTGGAGAGTTGTGACGCCAAAGACATGCTGGCCTACCAGCACAGCGGCTTCTCGGTCGATGCCGGTGTGCTCATCGAAGCACACGACCGCGCCGCACTGGAGCGGCTGTTGCGCTACTGCGCCCGCCCACCCTTTGCTTGTGGACGCCTTCGCAAAGAAGGTGCTGATCTGGTGTACCGCTGTGCCAAACAGCACAGCGAGCCTGGCTCGGACAAGCGTGGCGCCAAGGTCGACGAGTTGCACCTCACGCCACTGGAGCTGATAGCCCGTATTGCGGCGCTGGTGCCACCACCGCGAACGCACCGGCATCGCTATTTTGGTGTGCTGGCACCGAATTCGCCGCTCAGGGCTGCGGCGGTGGCGCTGGCGACACCGGCACAACCGGCCAAACAAGTCGCCGTGCAGACCGAGCCAGCCACCACGGGCGAGGGCGTGCCTGGGGTGGCACCGCTGGGCCATGCCATCTCACCCACGCCCGAACCTGCGCCACCCAAACGTTCACCGGCGCATTACCTGTGGGCGGTGTTGATCGCCCGCATCTTTGAGGTGTTCCCGCTGCTGTGCCCGCTGTGTGGTGGGCAGATGCGCCTGATCGCGTTCATTACCGAGGGCGTTCAAATCAGGAAGATCCTTGATCACATCGGGGTGGACCCAGATCCCCCTCACATATCCCCGGCGCGCGGGCCACCGTTGTGGGATGACTGCGATACGCAGACGGATGACGGGGTGCACATGGAGCCCGATTGGGACCTTGCACCGCAAGCGGCACCGGACTTTGAGGTGGATCAGCGCGTCAGTTGGTGAATGGTTGAGGCGGCGATTTTGACTTGCCGCTGGGTAGGCCTGCGCCTGGCATACCCGGCGTACCGCTAATTCCTCTTGTGAACAGCGCATTTAGGCGGTGGATCGGCCAGGCACGGCCTTACTGCGGGCGCGGCGCGGGTTTCTACGTGGGTTGCGGGCTCTTCCAAGGGGTGATACTTGGCCTCATGTGGTTGAATTTCCTAACCGTAATTAGGGCGTCCCGAGGCCGAGGTCCAGTGCCTGATGGCCGCCGGCGTGGTCAGCGAAAGTCGCAGCCGGGAGTACCTGCCTTCCTGACGAAGCCAGAGGCTGTTGTTGGTCGTGACGGCCGGATGGGGCGAGCTGAGTGCCTTTTAGGTCTCTATCGATCTGTTCGTATGCGCGAGCAGCTATTGATCTGATAGCGGTCAGAGCAGCTCCGCCAGATCGCCTTCGGTGAACAGCGGCTGCTTGCGGCCCGCAGAACCACTGTAAATGCTCTCACCCAACGCCGCTTTGCGTTCTTGCAGGGCGAGGAGCACTGGCGCGCTGGCGGTTGTTCCACATGCCGACCAGCTCGCCAATCTCCGCGATCGAAAAGCCCAGCTTGCGCCCGCGTTTGATGAACTGCAGGCTGCGCACATCGGCCTCGCTGTACTGGCGGTAGCCGCTGTCGGTGCGGAAGAAGCTGGGGCAGCCGCCTTAAGAGCGCATCGCGGCTGAGCAGGTTCAGCAGGTTCAGCAGGTGACGGCTTCGACTTTCTGGCGAGTGTCATTGGTGGCGAGTGTCAACCCGGAAAGCTCTTCATCGCGATGTCGATGATGGCATTCAGTTCAGCCCGAGAAGCTCCATCGCGTGCCTGCACGGAAAGACCCTGGATCAAAGCCACGCAGTAAGCGGCAAGAGCTTCAACATCGGTGTCAGCGCTCAGCTCGCCTTCCTGGACACCACGCTCCAGACGCTGCGCTATCGCGCCCCTGGATCTCCTGCGCAAGTCTGCCACGAACCTGGCGGGTGCCTCATTCTCTTCTGCCCAACCCAGCAGTGCAGTCTGTATGAGGCAGCCTCGCGGTGAGCCGCGCTTGGTGAAGGCCAGTGCAGCATCCCTCAGGCCGCGTTCGATCGAGGCTCTCGCAGAAGGCTCCTCTGCAAGCGAGCACATCAGGAAAGAGCCGGCGCCGGTGACGTATCGCTGAACGGCCGCCTCGAACAGTTTGGCCTTCGAGCCAAAGGCGGCGTATAGGCTTGGCGCGCCGATGTTGAGCGCCGTGGTGAGGTCAGCTACGGAAGTGCCTTCGTAACCATGCTGCCAGAACGTCTGCAGTGCGATATCAAGCGCTCGATCCCGGTCGAACTGGCGCGGGCGGCCGCGCACTGGTGCCGACCTTGAGACTGGTTTCGTCATAGACAGATTATCGACTTGAAATATATATCGATCATTATAGAAAACAGTTGACAACATTCATACAACGATTACTATAGTGATCGATGCAAAAAGAATCGTTACTTTAACCCAACAGGATGCTCACATGAAAACTATTGAACCCAGCGCGGCAGCCAAGGCCCAGATCGAAGCCTTTCTGGTCGAGACCGGCACAAACGAGGGCATGCGCAATGAAAACATGGCCTCGAAAAACGTCGCGGAACTTGTTGCCGTGGCCAATCGTCACGGATTTTCGTTCACGGCGGCTGACATGATCCGTCATCAGGCGCAGACAATTCTATCTTTCACCGATTCGGAACTTGAGCTTTACACGCAGAGCGGGCCGTGGTGGAAGCTCTGTCTTGATGCCTACGCAGCCTTTGGCCGCTGAACCGTGGATCACTAACGAAGCAGTCGGCTCTGTGGGCCTTCTTGGACCGACCCCTGGTCCTGACAGAATGCTCATGGACGCCGCCGAATCTCAGCATACTCGGCTGATTCTCTGACCCTGTGATCCCCCAGAACACCGCTGATTCTTGCGAAATCTCAACCTCACCCTTTGGTTGCTGTCTGTGGCGAACTTCGCTGTGGGGATGGGCACGTTTGTCGTCATCGGAATTCTTACGCCGGTGGCCACGGACTTGGGCATCAGCAAGGCCGAAGCGGGATCTTTGCTGACGGTCTACGCCCTTGCCTATGCACTGACCTACACCCCCTGCCACCAGTTTACCGTCGGGCGAGGCGCTGTAGAAGTTAATGGCGTGCGGTTTGCCTGTCTTCCTCTTCAGTGTTTCAGGGTCAAAAAGTAGTTTGTCGGGGCCGCTCAGGCCGCGACGTATAGACAGCTTAAAGCTCGGCCATGCCATGCCAGGCCAGGCCAGCCCCGTCCCGGTCTGGTCTGGTCTGGCCGTGTCAGAATCTTCAAACACCATGATCACACTCATTTACGCCCACCCTTACCCCAAGCACTCCCGCACCGGTAAAGCACTGCTGCATGCGGCGCACGGCTTGCCGGGGGTGCATGTCCGCAACCTCTACGACCTGTATCCGGACTTTCACATCGACGCCAAGGAAGAACAGGCGCACCTGCACAAGGCCCATACCATCGTGTTGCAACACCCGCTTTATTGGTACCACACGCCGGCACTGCTATCGCTGTGGTTTGAAAAAGTGCTGGCCTATGGTTGGGCCTATGGCCACGACAGCCAAGGTGCCATCACCGAGGCCTTAAAAGGCAAGCGGCTCCTGTGGGCCGCCACCGCCGGCGGCGAGGAAGACGCCTACCAAGCGGCCGGATACAACCACTTCCCGATCAGCCAGATTGCCACCCCGATTCAGCAAACCGCCCTGTTCTGCGGCATGGAATGGCTGCCGCCCCACACCGTGTTTGGCGCGCGCAAACTCGATGATGCGGAATTGCTGCAAGCCGCTGAAGGCTACCGCGACCGGCTGGTGGCAGAAATCCAGCATCTAACAACACAACATCCCTCCGCCGGAGCCTCCGATGCCCGCTGAAACCAACATCTTGATTGTGCTGCTGATCTATCTGGCGGCCATGGTCGCCATCGTGCCGCTGGCCAAGCGCTTTGGGCTGGGCGTGGTGCTGGGCTACCTGCTGGCGGGGCTGGCGATTGGACCCTTCGGCCTCGGGTTTGCCAAAACAAGCAGCAACATGACCCTGTTGGCCGAACTGGGCATCGTGCTCATGCTGTTCACCATTGGCCTGGAACTGGACATCAAGCGCCTGTGGAGCATGCGGCTGCGGGTGTTTGGTTTTGGTGCGCTGCAAATGGTGGTGTGTGGTTTGGGTTTTGCTGTCGGGATCTATGCGCTGGGCCTGGCAGCGCCTGCTGCCTTGATCGTGGGGCTGACGCTGGCGTTATCCAGCACTGCAGTGGCGGTGCAACTGATGAACGACCGCAACCTGATGGGCAGCACGGCGGGCCAATCGGTGTTTGGCGTGTTGCTGTTCCAAGACATGGCC
>CAIMHL010000666.1 GCA_903840825.1 uncultured beta proteobacterium | reverse complement strand
CGCTGGCGCATGCCATGGGCTTGAACACCGACCAGCAGGTCTTGCTGTCGCAAACGGTGGGCAAGCCTAAAGCGGCTTAGGCACCAGCCAGCTTGGCTTGCAGATAGTTGACCACGTCATTCAAGCTGACGAGCTGGGCGTAGTCTGATTCCGGGATAGTCACACCAAAATGCTGGTGCAGGCTGATCAAGAAATTCAGCCAGTCCATGGAATCCAGATCAACTTGGCGGCGCAGGGGCGTGGCCAGCTGCAGCGTCTGCGCATCGACCTCAGGGGCGACTGACTGCAGCAGCATGAGCGTTGTTTTAAGCAAGGTCTGGGGGTCGGTGGTCATGGAGAACTCCTGTTTTTTATGCGGCATTACCCTATTTAGCAAGGGCTTGAGGTTCTTGCAGCAGCTGGTGCAACTCCGCTAAAAACATCGCCCCCCGGTGTCCGTCCGAGACGCGGTGGTCGGCGGCCAAAGTGGCGCACACCACGGGCTGCACGCACACTTGGCCATTCACCACACAAGGCTGCGCTGTGATGCTGCCAAAGCCCACCAAGGCCACTTGTGGTGGATAAATGACGCCCAGCACAGACGACACACTCTGCTCACCCAGGTTGGTCACCGTGATGGTGGGGTCACTCAGCTCTGAGCTTCGCAAGGTGCCGGATCGGGCGCGTTTGACCAGATCAGACAACTCAAGCATGAGCTGACCCAGCGGTTTGTCCGCCACATCATGCAGGGCCGGGGCCACCAAGCCGCCTTTGCGCAGCGAGATGGCAACGCCTGTGTGAATGGCCGCAGCGGGTTGAAACTGATCATCACGGTAAAAGCCGTTGAGCTCCGGCGTTCTTTTAAGCGCTAGGGCCACCGCTTTGAGAAGCAGCACCGCTGACAACACCCGCTCGGTCATCGGCAAGGCTTGGTTGTACTGCGCCAGCCAGTCCAAGGCATTGGCCATCGGGATCGTCTCGCTCAGGTAGTAGTGCGGAATTTCGCGCTTGGAGCGACTCATGGCGGCGGCAATGGTGCGCCGCATCTCGGCTAGATGATCGAGAGTCGCCGTTGCGGGGGGGATTGCAGGCGTTGGCGCTAACGGGGTAGCCAAGGCCTCAGGCACGTCCTCTGTGGCTTCATGCAGGGTAGCCATGACGGTGCCTACAGGGATTGTCTCGCCCACGTTGACCCGTAATTCGTTGACCACACCATCTCGCCAAATTTCAACGTCAATGGCGGCTTTGGTGGTGTCGACCACGGCCACAACTTGACCGCGGCTGACGCGGTCACCGGGTTTGATATGCCAGGTTAGCAGCGTGCCCTCCTCCATATCAGCACCCAGCGAAGGCAGTTTGAATTCAATCATGCTGTTTCATTATGGTTTTGACGGCTGACACAATTTTGTGCACGTGCGGCAAGGCCGCTTCTTCCAGGTGACGGGCATAGGGAATAGGCACCTCTTCGCTGCAAACGCGCGCCACTGGCGCCAAAAGGTCAGGGGATGCTTGCTCATGTATACGCGCCATCACCTCAGCGGCCAGGTTACCCGAACGCCAGCCTTCGCTCACCACCACCGCGCGGCGGCACTTGCGCACAGAAGCCATGATGCTTGCATCATCGAGCGGCCGGAGTACGCGCAGGTCAAGCACCTCAGCAGAAATGCCCAACTCAGCCAACTCATTAGCAGCCTGCAGCGCTTTGGGTAAAGAGCCACCATGCGTCACCAAACTCACATCGGACCCAGGCCTGCGAATGCGGGCCTGGTTAATATCCACAGCAGCGCGCTCGTCTTCAGGGAGTTCGCCCGTCAGGTTATAGAGTTGGGCGTGCTCGAAAATCAGCACGGGATCGGGGTCAGCCAATGCCAGCTTCAGCATGCCACGCGCATCCTCAACCGTGGCGGGTGCCAGCACACGCAAGCCTGGTACATGGGCGTACCAAGCCTCAAAGCTGTTGGAGTGTTGCGCCGCCACTTGCCGCCCAGCCCCTGTGGCCATGCGTATGACAAGAGGCACTGAAAACTGCCCACCCGACATGTGGTGCAACATAGCCGCCGTATTAACGATGGGGTCCAGCGCGAGCAGGCTGAAGTTAACCGTCATGATTTCAACAACAGGACGCATGCCTCCTAACGCTGCGCCTACCCCCATACCCACAAAACCCAATTCGGACAAGGGCGTGTCCCGAATGCGTTCAGGCCCAAACTCGTCCAGCAAGCCCTTGGAAACGGCATAACTTCCCCCGTAGCGCCCTACATCCTCGCCCATCAAAAAAACACGCTCGTCCTCTAACAGGGCTTCGCGCAGTCCCTCGCGCAGGGCTTCCCGGTAGCTGATGCGCCGGCCCATTACACCGACACCTGTTGGGTGGTGACATCGCGCAGCAAGTCTTCTACCGGCTCCCAGGTGCCGGCCTCTGCATAGGCTACAGCGGCATCTACCTCTTGCTGGGCCGTGGCTTCAAGCACCTGATACTCGGCTTCAGTCAAAAGACCCTGTGCCTTCAGCCGCTCGGTGTAGGAATGAATTGGACCGCGTTTTTTCCAGACCTCAATTTCTTTTTTGTCCCGGTAAAGGTCAGGGTCAAACATGGAATGGGCACGGTAGCGGTAGGTTTTAAGCTCCAAAAAAACAGGGCCTGATCCACCCCTGGCCTGCGCCAATGCCCATTGACTGGCTTCATGAACAGCCACCACATCCATGCCATCAACCGCCAGGGTGGACAGGCCATAGGAGGCCGCCTTGGCGCACAAATCGGTTTGGGATTCAGAACTTGCCAGCGACGTGCCCATAGCGTACAAATTGTTTTCGCAGAAATAAACCATGGGCAACTTCCACAAGGAGGACAAGTTCATGGCTTCGTGAAAAGCGCCTTCGGCCACCGCACCTTCACCAAAAAAACAGGCCGTGAGGGTGGTGAATTTTTTTAATTTT
>CAIMHL010000665.1 GCA_903840825.1 uncultured beta proteobacterium | reverse complement strand
TAAAGACGGTTGACTTCTTTGGCATACCGTTCTATTGCGTAGGGTATTTTTTCGGGGGCGTAGAGCAAGAAATGTCCATTTTGACCCGCCATCGGTCCAAGCCCCCCCATTTGCCACATCAACCACTGAATGACAGCATTTCGCTCTCTCACATCAGTGGGTAAAAAACGCCCTGTTTTTTCAGCTAGATACAACAATATTGCACCACTTTCAAACACCGATACCGGCGCTTGACTATCTGAGGGTGAAGTGTCTACGATGGCCGGCATGCGGTTATTGGGACTGATGCTCAAAAAATCAGCGGTGAACTGCTCGCCTTTGCCAATGTTGATGGGCTTAAGGGTGAACGGCAAGCCGCATTCCTCGAGCATGATGGAGATTTTCCAACCATTTGGGGTTGGCCAGTAATAGAGGTCAATCATTGTCAATCCTTTTTTGATTTAGCCATGATATTCTTGATTTCAAATGCTCGATGTCCTCACTGTTACCCTCAATCCTGCGCTTGATTTATCAACTTCGGCGGTTGAAGTGGTGCCAACCCACAAAATTAGATGTGCTACCTTGAAATACCATCCGGGAGGAGGTGGAGTAAACGTTGCTCGTGTCATTCATCGCCTGGGTGCGGATTGCACAGCACTTTACCCGGCGGGTGGGGCTTCGGGCGTCAGGTTTCAAAAGTTGCTTGATGAAGAAGGTGTGCCCAGTATTTGCTTGGGGATGGGTGGTGAAACTCGGGAGAGTTTTTCGGTCCTAGACCGTACCAATCAAAATGAGTATCGATTCGTCTTGCCGGGCCCTGAGCTTGAGGAGCACGAGTGGCAAGCTTGTCTCACTCGCATCATCGCAGTAGAAAACTTGCCCCAGTATGTGGTGGCCAGTGGTAGTCTTCCTCCTTGTGTTCCGCTTGATTTTTATGCGCGTTTGAGCCGTTTGCTAAAGCCGCGCCAGATTAAATTGGTGTTGGATACGTCTGGTCCTGCGCTGCAGTTAGCGCTGAACGCAGGGGTTTATCTGTGCAAACCCAGCCTTCGAGAACTTAGTGAGCTTTGTGGGCAGGAACTCAAAAGCGAGGCAGATTGGCAAAGGGCAGGGCAGGCGTTGATCAATCAAGGCAAGGTACAGGTACTTGTGCTCTCTCTAGGTGAAGGAGGTGCATGTATGTTTACCAAAGATGCGTCTTACTTTGCCCCAGCCTTGCCAATGCGTGTTGTAAGCGCCATAGGTGCAGGAGACAGCTTTGTAGGAGCCATGGTCTGGGCGCTGTCAAAAAGCTACGACTTGCCCGATGCTTTTAAATATGGCGTGGCTGGCGCAAGCGCTGCACTATTGAGCGCGGGCTCTGGCTTATGCCAGCCGGCGGATGTGAGCCGTTTGTATGCGGATGTTCGCTTGACGCGTCTTTAAATCAGGTTACCTTCAGTACGTCGTGATGCCTTTGTAAAGCATGTAGGCGGCCAGAATGTAAAGAATGCTGGCAAAAACACGCTTGAGTTGCTTCACAGGAAGTTTGTGCGCTGCGCGCGCGCCAATTGGCGCGGTAAAAACACTGCAAATAGCAATCACACCGAGTGCGGGTAGCCAAAGATAACCAAATGAATTTGATGGAAGATTTTGCAAGCCTTGTCCGCTAATGACGTAGCCAATTACATTGGCCAAGGCAATAGGAAAGCCCAATGCAGCGGAAGTAGCTACCGCGTTGTGAATTGCAACATTGCACCACGTCATGAACGGCACGCTGACAAATCCACCGCCCGCGCCAACCAGCCCTGATAGAAAACCTATGACACTCCCCGCACCCAAGAGTCCTGCGGTGCCGGGTACTTGCCTTGAAGGAGCCGGTTTCTTGTCAAGGAACATTTGGGTGGCGGAAAAGCTCACGAACGCTGAAAAAAACAAAG
>CAIMHL010000664.1 GCA_903840825.1 uncultured beta proteobacterium | reverse complement strand
GGCCATCCGGGAAAACGTGGCCTAAGTGGGCGCCGCAGTCGGCGCAATGCACTTCGGTGCGCTTCATCCAAAGCATGCCATCCACTTTGGTGCCGATGGCAGATTCATCAATGGGCGCAAAGTAGCTGGGCCAACCGGAGCCAGACTCGTATTTGGTGCTGGCGTCAAACAGGGGCTTGCCGCAGCAGATGCAGCTGTAAACGCCGGGCGCTTTGTTGCTTTCCCATTTGCCGGTGTAGGCCCGCTCGGTGGATTCGTGGCGCGTGACGTCAAAGGCCAGCGGCTCAGCGCCTTTTTCCTCCAACAGGGCTTTCCACTGCGCGTCAGGTTTTGTGATTTTGTAAGTCATGGGGGTCTTTCAATAATGGGGGTCAAGAGCTGCAGCTGATCTCAATGCTGCTGGCCCAAGAGGGGGGGAAGTCGGCGTAGGCCTCAAATCCGGGGTGTTCCTCAAACGGAGATTCAAGCAGAGTCAGCAGCGTCTGCACTTGCGAAAAGTCTTTGCGTTTGGCGGCTTGAATCGCTTGCTCGCCCAAGTGGTTGCGCAGCACAAACTTGGGGTTTGTTTTAAGCATTAAATCAGCCGCTAGAGCCCTATCTGTGTGCTTAAGAAGCTCAGAATAACGTAGCAGCCAGGCCCCAATGGCGGGCGCATCAAGAAACAGGTCTAGCACGGCTTGCTCGCTTTGGTGGGCGGCAAAGTGGCTCAGGCGACGCCAGAAGATGGTGTAGTCGACCCCGTCTTGGGCCAGCAGTTTCAAGATGTCTTCAATTAAAACTCGGGTAGGCAACAGGACTGTGGCCGAGGTATTTGGCGTAACGGGTAGCAACCCCAGTTTGGCTCGCATCATGTTTTCAAACACTTGGGGGTACACCGTTTTATACGACTCGAGGGCGGCAATGGCCAGTTCCTGCTCTTCTATCAAGGGCAGCAAAGCCTGGCCCAGGCAATACAGGTTCCAGTAGGCGATGTTGGGCTGTTTGTTGAAGGCGTAGCGGCCTTGGTGGTCGGAGTGGTTGCAAATATGGCCCGGGCTGTAGGCGTCCAAAAACTGGAACGGGCCGTAGTCAATGGTCAGGCCCAAGATGCTCATGTTGTCGGTGTTCATGACGCCGTGGCAAAAGCCCACCGATTGCCACTGCGCCACCATGTGGGCAGTGCGCAGGCTGACCTGCTCTAAAAAGGCGGCATAAACGTTGCCTGAGAATTTTTCGCTGCTGCGGCATTCTGGGTAAAAGCGGTCAATGACGTAGTCTGCCAGTGTTTTGAGTTCTTCCAACTGGTTGCGGTGGGAAAAATGCTCAAAGTGGCCAAAGCGCACAAAACTGGGGGCGATGCGGGTGACCACGGCCGCCGTCTCTGTGGTTTCGCGCTGAATGGGGGCGTCAGAGCCGGTCACGCACAAGGCGCGTGAGGTTTTTATGCTCAGGCCCTGCATGGCCTCGCTGCATAAAAACTCACGGATGCTGGAGCGCAACACGGCGCGTCCGTCACCCATGCGCGAGTAAGGCGTCGGGCCTGCGCCTTTGAGTTGAAGCTCAAAGCCGTCACTGGTTTCGCCCAGCAAAATAGCCCGGCCATCGCCTAGTTGTCCTGCCCACTGGCCAAATTGGTGGCCGCTGTAAACACTGGCCAAAGACTGCGCACCAGTCAGTGGGCGGTTGCCGGACAAG
>CAIMHL010000663.1 GCA_903840825.1 uncultured beta proteobacterium | reverse complement strand
CGGTCAGCCAGCGGCGTGATTGCGGTGGGCGGTCAGATCGTATAAGTCGGAACGAAGGGGCTGGTGGGCGAAGAGTTCTTTCCACCGGCGCGGCGTTAATTGCTCGACATTGGAGGCAGGGTGTTGCCCGACGCGCTGCAGCACATCGACGAAATAGTCGTAGGGGTTTATGTCGTGCAGCCGACAGGTCACCAGCAGACTTTGCACGATCCCCACATGCTTGGCCCCCAGTTCAGTCCATGTGAACATCCAATTTTTACGACCCATGGGAATGACGCGTAACGCGCGCTCCAGATGGTTCGTGTCGATCGGCACATCCGGATCATTCAGATACACCGCAAGCCCTTCACGACGCTCCCGCGTATAGGCCAGCGCCCTTGTCAGCGGACTGCTGGGCAGAAACCCCTGGCCCTCGAACTGTTTGTCCACCCAGGCAAAGAAACGCTGCGCCACAGGTTGGGCCTCGATCAGGCGTACCGATCGTTTCGCCTCACCGCTCAGGGTTTGGTCACGAATGCGCGCCTCGATGGCATACAAGGCCCCGATCATCTCCAGCGCTTCTGCCGCCCGCTCGGGCTCGACATCCTGCGCCTCGTAATAGTGGCGTCGGCAGTGCGCCCAACACTGAGCGTGCGTGAGCCCCGTCTTCTTCGCATACTGCTTGTAGGCACTGTATCCGTCGCTCAGCAATACCGCACCGTCCGGCGGATCCAGGCCCAGCGCATCCTGCACATGCTGCGCCGACCGACTGGGGTAATACAGAAAGCAGATTTCATCCCGCTCCCCATACACCGGCCAGAAGTAGGCTGCCTTCATCTTGCCCGTCCCGCTGGGACCGGCCTTTATCGGCGTCTCGTCCATGGCTCTGACGCGTCCCGCGCGGATCGACTCCAGCTGCGCTTGATGTATCGGTTCCAGCAAGGCCACCGCTTGCTGCATCAGCTGCGTCAGCCAGTGGCGGCTCACCTTGAACCCCGCATCGCGCAAACGCAGGTGCAGCCGATACAGCGGCAAGTGATACGCAAATTTGTCGACGATCATGCCGACGATGAAACTGACATCCGCGCGGCTGCCCTCGATCACACCAACCGGAGCCGCCGGGCACGACAGCACTTGCGTGTCGCGCCGCTTGATTACCGGGCGCACATACTTGAGCACCACATAACTGCCGGGCCGTTGCGCCAAGCGGTGGCTGACTTTCTCACCGATGATCTCATACGCATCAGGGGTGAGGCCTTCGGCCTCCGCGTTCGGTACGTTGATGACTTCGATCGGCACCTTCTTCTCGTCAAAGAACAGCGCGGATTCATCCGTCGCGGCGCTGGGGTGCTTGGGTTGGTGCTGGCGCTCATGCGCCGCGACCCGGGTCTTTTTATTCTCGGGCACAACGTCGGCAATGGCATCAAAGGATTCGCCCAGGCTGCCTTGTATCCCCTCAGCAACCGGCAGGCGGCGCTCGCTCTTTTGCCCGAAGATCTGGCGCTGAAACCACGCCACCTGGCGGCGTAACTGTGTGACCTCGTGGGTCAGCTGCCCGACCAACGCTTCCAACTCGGGGGCACTGCGGGGCGTGGTTTCAGTGGGCGTGGAGGACGCTGATGTGACAGGCGCTTGCATGTCACAAGCATACCTAAATACTTTGTTTTGTACAAGATTCTGCAAGCAAAATAGCTATGAAGAATCCGCTTTTTTGTAGCGCAATCGCACACGCCGGGGTTCTATACCTTCGAGCAGTAATTTCAAACCCGTCCAGTCCATCTCGCGGCTACTCATTGCATTCCAGTTGCTCAGCAGTCGCCCCCGTTCCAAACGCTTGGACCAAACGCAAAGCCCTGTGCGGTCAAAATACAAAACCTTCACCTGCGTCGCCCTGCGATTGATGAAGGTAAACAAGTGACCCGACAACGGATCCTGTTTCATCGTGTGGCGTGTCAGC
Organism: uncultured beta proteobacterium; assembly: GCA_903840825.1. GTDB lineage: Bacteria > Pseudomonadota > Gammaproteobacteria > Burkholderiales > Burkholderiaceae_C > Rhodoferax. The sequence continues at coordinate 582 of CAIMHL010000663.1, read as the reverse complement.
GCATACAGACCATCAAACGACAGCCGCATGCTGACCGGCTCCCCATACACAAACACCCGTACCTGACCTTCGGGAAAGAACATCAGTGTTTCGCGATATGCAGTACCACGCCATCGCCCAGTTCCAGGCGCAATTCGATACGGCCCGGGGATTCGTGGGCGCTATCGCCTTTGGGCGATGCACAAGGCTGCCGGGGCTCTGCCGTTCTGACCGGACCCACATCCAGAAACGGGGCCCTTACCGCAGTGGATTGACGTCCTGCCACGCCTAGGCGCTTGCGCCAATAACTCATGGTCGACTTGCCAACGCCCTCTTCGCGGCAGAAGGCGGCGATCGTTTTACCGCTCGCCGCCTGGCGCGCCAGGCGCTCTCGCCATAGCGATTCGTTCTGTGCTGCCTTTATGGCAAATTCGGATGCGCTCATCGTTTTTCCTCGAAGTTGAACTTCGCGGGATTGTGCGCAGATTCCGAACGGATTTATATAACGCCGATGGCTGACCGCTTACACGCCGACGCCCGTGGCCAGCGCGCTGACCAAGTGCAGCGGGCGGCGCGTGTCGCTGCCGCTACGCCGGCTGGTCT
>CAIMHL010000662.1 GCA_903840825.1 uncultured beta proteobacterium | reverse complement strand
GCCATGGGTGGAACCTGGGATTTGTTTCGCTACCCCGGCGTGCGCTCAGACTCTGACATGTACACCCTGGGCTATTCGTTCCGACCCTGGACCGATGCCAAAGCCATTGCCGACGGCGATACGATACTGCACTACATCCAAGACGTGGCCCATGCGCATGGTCTTGATCAGCACATCCGTTATTCACACCGGATCAAGTCTGCGTCATGGTCAAGTTCAGAAGCTCGATGGACGCTTCAGATAATGCGTGGGGATGAAAAAGATTTACTGGCAATGAGCTGTAAATTTTTCTTTATCTGCGGCGGTTACTACAACTACCAACAGGGCTACACCCCTGATTTTCCCGGTCTTGAAAATTTCACGGGCCAAGTGGTTCACCCCCAAAAATGGACGCCTGATATTTCGGTGTCGAACAAAAAAGTTGTCATCATTGGCAGTGGTGCTACGGCCGTTACCCTGGTGCCCGCACTCGCCACTTCTGCGGCACACGTCACGATGCTCCAACGCTCTCCGACCTACATCATGGCTCGCCCTGCGCACGATACGCTGGCCAACTGGCTTAATCAATTTGCCCCTGCCAAGTTAGCCTATGCCCTCACGCGCTGGAAGAATGTCTTGCTGGGCATGTTGTTTTACAAGCTCGCGCGCTCGTACCCCAAACGTATCAAGCAAATGATTGTTAACGGCGTCAAGCAGGCCATGCGCCCCGGCTTTGACGTGACTAAACATTTCTCCCCCAACTACAAACCCTGGGACCAGCGGGTATGTCTGGTTCCTAATGCAGACCTGTTCAAGGCCATCAGAGAGGGAAAAGCCTCGGTAGTGACCGACCAGATCGATCAATTTGAAACTGATGGTATTCGACTGAAGTCGGGTGAATTGCTTGAAGCTGATCTGGTGGTCACAGCAACCGGGCTTGACTTACTCGCATTTGGTGGCCTGGCAATGTCTGTGGATGGGTCACCTGTTGATATCCCCAAAGCCATCAGCTACAAAGGGCTGATGCTCAACGGCGTTCCTAATATGGCCTACGCCATGGGCTACACCAACGCCTCTTGGACGCTAAAAAGCGACCTGACTTGTAACTATGTGGGCCGCGTACTAAACCATATGGACCATCATCAACAACGCCAATGCACACCGGTGCTGCTGGATGCGTCTGTAGAGCCTGAAAACTGGACTGATTTCACCTCAGGCTACGTGAAGCGGTCTTTGGATAAATTTCCCAAACAAGGCAGTAAAAAGCCTTGGAAACTCCATCAAAACTATGTGCTCGATATTTTCGCGCTGCGTCACAGCAAGCTTGAAGACGGCACACTGATATTTACACCCTAACTCGTCATGCAAAAAATAATTTTAGTAACAGGTGCGGGCTCGGGCATTGGCCGTGATGCGGCCTTTGCCTTGGCTGCACGCGGGCACCATGTGCTGGCAACCACTTTTAGCGAAGATCAGGCGATAGCCTTGCGTGCAGAGTGCCAATCGCGCCACCAAGCCATGGAAGTTTTTAAACTTGACATTACACAAGCGGCTGATCGAGACATCGCACTTGGGTTTGAGATTGATGTGCTTATTAACAACGCCGCCATCGGGGACTCAGGCTCACTGGCCGAAGTGGACGTCAACCGG
>CAIMHL010000661.1 GCA_903840825.1 uncultured beta proteobacterium | reverse complement strand
GTGCGAACAAGCCCGTGCCGCAATCAACAAAGCAGAAGGAGAAGCCAAATGAAAGACGATGAAGTGGAAGGACTGTTTGCTTACGGCTGGCTTGACCTGCTGCTTGCCGTGGCTATCTTGTGCGTAATTTTGGTGGTTGGGGTTTTCGTGGGGTATCTGCTATGAAACTACCTGAAATGTCCGTGATCGACACACACTTGCCAAGCAACCACAAGACCAGAGCCTACACCTCCGAGCAGATGCTGGCATGGGGCAAAGCCTGCGCCGCTGCCCAAAAAGAAGCCGATGCAAAGCTGATTGAAGAATACCCATACTGGCTTGGCACTGTTGCCAAAAGAGAAATTGCTGCTGCTATTAGGGGAACGACATGACCAAGAATGACATCATCAAACTGGCGCGTGAGGCTGGGCTGTTCACACACAAAGAGGTGCAGCCAGAACTTGAACGCTTCGCCAACCTTGTTGCCGCACAGGAGCGTGAGGCTTGCGAGATGGCGGTGGAGGAAATTGCGCGGAAGTACCAAAAGGCGCATGAAGCAAGCGCGGAGAACGTGGCTGATGCATGTGCTGACGCCATCAGAGCAAGGAGAACGACATGACAGGCTATAACTCAAAGCGCAACATGGCGCAGGCCAAGCTGGAAGATGACGACGCACAAGGCTACATTGCGGAGTACGAAGCGGCGCTGTTGGTTGCAGACCAAAGCGGGTTTGCCGATGGCAAGAGATCAGCAGAGCGCAAGCCGTTGGCGGACGACGAGCTTGAACAGATATTCAGAAAAAGCTCTGGGTATGGTGGTGATGATTTTCAAGCGTTTGCCCGAGCCATTGAAGCCGCCCACAACATTAAGGAGGGGACATGACTGACCTAGAAATCGACAAGGCGCTGGCGCTGGCAATTGGGTACAAGTTGTTTGATGTTAAGTTCCACGACGATATGTGGGCTGTAGTTGTGTTCCGAGGTAGTTGGCGCGTCTTCAGCCACAGCGACTGGAACGTGATTGGCCCGATAGCGGAGAAGTACTACTGCTTTCCTTTGCGACTGAGGGGCGGGGCATGGGAGGCAATATCAAGGGGCAAATACAAACTTGGATTTGTTAAAGCAGACACCCCGCAGAAGGCCATTGCACTGGCCGTGATAGGAGCATTGAAATGACTGACAAAGAAGTAATGCAGCAGGCGCTGGAGGCGTTGATTGATGCCGCTAATGTGTTGTCAGCACCAATGTTTGCTGATGCTGTTGCCGCCCTGAAAGCCGCGCTGGAGCAGCAAGCCGAGCCACCACCAGAGTGGCTGTTGGTCAAGAATATCTTGGATGAGTACGGGCTGGACGCGATTGCTTTTGTCGCTGAATTTAAGGCAGCACAGCGCCCGTGGGCAGGGCTGACGGACGAGGATTGGGAGCATATTGACAACAAAAAAGGCACATCATTGGACACGTTCGTACAAGGTGCGGTGTGGGCAGCGGCAAGACTGAAGGAGCGCAACACATGACTGAAGATGAAGCCTTTGAAGATTTGGAGAGACAGATCAAGTACAAGTTGGACAGCACCCGGTCAACTGTGGTGGCAGATGATTACTACTGGATACCGATTGACGAAGATACCCCGACAAACATGAAAGTCTTGTTGCTTGGCAGGTCAGGTGTAGCTACGATGGGACACTATGAACACAAACCCGGTGATATTAAGGCTACGCAGTTCTGGCAATTTTGGGCTCCGTTACCGAGAAAACGACCTTGAAACGTCCCACCCAAAATCTTGAAGTGGTGTACACAATCAAACTCAGCAAAGCACAGCGTATCAAACTGATGCAGTTGGGTGGCCCAGAATGGATAAGGAATCAAATTGATGGACGATCTACCGAACTTTGCAGCCTGGGAAAGAACGACACTGGACAGGTTTGCCTTGGACGCCTACCTACGCCTACAGGGCCAACAAGAGGCACTTGAGCAACTCAGGGGGGACTTGAGAGATGCTATGCAGCTACTCAGGACAAAAACAGTGAGCGTTCATCCTGGCGGCGCTTGACCAACCCCGGCAGAATCTTTCCACCGCCCTTGGTGAACTTCAGGAACTCATCAGCGGCCTCTTCAATCTCACCGCGCAAAACCTTCTGACGGAGGGCGCTGCGCTGTACGCCTCCCAGACCAAGGTTAAAGCCAAAGCTGACAAGAGCATCATTCTGACCTTGGGTAAGCACCATAGGAAAAAGTTTGGTGATGCCAGCTTCAAATCGCTGGAGATCAGCACTAAGGATTCCATCTACTTCCTCTTTGGAAAACGTCCGATTGTGTTCTGGCGCCAATG
>CAIMHL010000660.1 GCA_903840825.1 uncultured beta proteobacterium | reverse complement strand
GGAAGCGCCGTGGCGCGGCGCGACCTTACCTCGGGGGCGTCTGAGGCTGTCCGGGTTTCGTGAACCCGTCATAAGCCTCACCGACGGACTTTGCTGCCTCGGCAGGCACAATGGTTCAGTGGCGTTATGCCGATGGCAAAGCTTACATGCCGACCGACGCTTACGTGAAAGCGCGCCGTCCTGCAGCGGCTATGAACTAGTCTTGAGAGCTTGGGGCCTGCGTGCCCCGACCTCGCAGGGCAAAGAGTGGGCGCGCCAAGGCCGCGCCCACTGGCCAAGGCTCATTCCCCCATTGCGCAGCCAGCAACTCGGCGCACAGCACTGAAAAACTCATGCCTCTGGAGCCCATCCCAGCGCATATCCACAACTCGGGGTGGTCTTTCTCCATAAGCGGGCCGATCATGGGCAGTCGGTCTAAGGTGACGCAGCGCGTGTTTTTCCAGTGGTGTACCGTCTCTGACTGAAACTCAGGGGCCAGAGCAGCGCCCAATTCAGGCATCAATCGGTTTAGCCGCTCTAGGTTGGCCAAATGGTTAGCGGCATCCACCAGTTCTGGCTGAGTGTCGTTTTGGTAACTCGAACCTACAAACCAAGCTTGTTTCATTTCAGTTTCAGTGCTTGAAGTGATCTCCAGCGGCACCCAGGGGATGACGTTGCCTGAGCCATTGATGGGTCGGTCGGGAAAGTGGGCTTGTGCCGCTTCTGAAACGCTGGCGTGCAGCCCCCATGAGAGCAATCCGCGCATACCTTGCACACTGGGGAGCCGGCTGATGCTCAACTTGTCTGCCCCAAGGGTCGGGTTCAATTGCAGGGACGCAAGCAGGGGGAGGGCGCCACCCGCGTTGGCAAAAACGATGCGGTGCGCACGACAGTATTCTTGTCCGTCGGCACTCAGCAGACGCCATTGCCCTTCATGCTTTTCCATTGATGCCACTTGGGCGTTGCCCAAAAAACGGACGCCCGGCTGCGCCAACCAGGCGCGCACCAGCGCGGCCGGTTTCAGCCATGCTGCCTCAGTGTGCAGGATGGCCCTTGTCGGCTGGTCTGGCGCTTGACTTTGCAGACCGTCAAATTGCTTTTCCAACACACCGGTTTCAGCCCAGTCTTGTCCCAGGCGAAGCAGTTGTTTGGCCTGTTGCAGCATCAAACGAACGCCACTGCGTAACAATCTGGATTGTGCGCAATCGTCCTTTGAGACATGCGGCACCACCAAACCCACGGGCAAACCAGAGGCTCCGCTGGCAGGTTTTGGTGCGCCGTCCAGCACCGTTACTTGCCATCCTCGTTTTGCCAACGCAGCCGCTACGCTGGTACCGGCTAGGCCTGCACCAATCACGGCGCAGGTTCCTACAGACTCTGCTTGTAATTGAAAAGTTGCACGCGATTTTTTCAAGGCCCATCGGGGGTTAAAAACACCCCGTAAAGTGGTTTCGTTGAATTGAAATCCGCCTTGTTCCAACTCAGTCCGCAAAGTCTCAGCGCTAGGTGAAAGGCTTAACAAGGTGCCGCGCCGGCAGGATCGGGCCAGGGCTTTGATGGTCCAATTATTCCAGTCCCCGGTGCGCGCAGGGTCTGCGGCGTCAACATCCAAAAATAGGGAATCTGCTTCAAACTGCTGATCGCGCAGCAGCGCGCTGAGTTCGCCCACACACAGCGTTAAAAGCACCCGTCCATCATTGAGAACCAGCCGATGAAACCCCGGCGTCAAACCAGACCAATGGCCTTTCAGCTCATCTATCAGGTCAAGCCATGGTGGATTTTTTAACCCGCACTGAGACAGTGCTTCAAAGGAGGGGGCAGCGGCGGTCAGTGCAACATAGTGC
>CAIMHL010000659.1 GCA_903840825.1 uncultured beta proteobacterium | reverse complement strand
GATTCTAGTTTTTGGTGTCGCCATGCCCGACCAGCATCAGCACATAAATCAAGGCGCCATAAGGCCATAGCCACCCCAACCATTGCGCCAAACCATTAAATCGCATAAAACGGCCCTGCTCCCAGGTCGCCAGCGTTTGCTCGAAATACGGACTGGCTGAGGCCTGATTCAGCAAGCTCAGCCAAGCACCCAGCGCCAACAACAACAAGGCCGCACTCACCCTCTGGGGCACCCAAAGCAGCGCCAGCACCACAACAAAAGCACTGACCAGCCCACTTTTGGCAGATAAACCCAGCCACGCCCAAGCATGTTCAGGGCCGTAGCTTAGAGCCCCAGACAGCGCCGTAGTCGCAATGCCCATGACAAAGATAAACAAGACACACCAAGCACGGTGCCACACTGATCGAACGATGCAATAACTCAACAAACACGGTATCAGCAAGCCCAGGGTGACGCATAGCCACGCGGTGGCGTTCTCCATGGGCTGCATTTCAATTTCGCGCAGGGGCAACCAAGCGAGAAACGGGGTGTCTTGCAGCACATCGCCCAAAGCCTCTTCCACGCGCTCAAACACCTGGCCCAGCCCAAATGGCACCGTGACCGGAAATATCAACGCCATGGGCCACAAAGCCAGCAGCACCAGGCCTCCCCGCGCATCAGGCACAAACCAACGCGCCCGCAGCAGGCTCCAGCGCTCAAGCCCCCCCACAGCACCCAAGGCCCACACCAACCAGGCACCTGCAAAAGCACCTACTATATTCAGCGTCAAATCAACGTTTGAGGCGACGCGTGCAGGTAAATAACTTTGAACCGACTCCATGACCAGTGAGAGTAAGCCCGCCACCACAACCCCCAAGGCCACCGCAGAGCGCCTGCGACCGGTGCGAAAAGCCGCCAAAGCCAATAAAAACCCCATGGGCACATAGCCAGCTATGTTGATGGCGACATCAAAGCCAGTCCAGTATTTGGGCAAAGGGCTGCTTAAAAAAGCCCAAGGCAGGTTCCCTTGGTCGCGCCAATCCGCAAACGGGAAAAGGCTGGCATACACGATGAGCCCGGCATAAACCCACGCCAAAGGCAGTGCGGTTGTTTTGTGCATGCCGGGGCCCTGCTTCAAAAAGGTTTAACCACCACCAAAATCACCACGACCAACAGCATGATCACAGGCGCTTCGTTGAACCAGCGGTACCAAACATGGCTGCGCTGGTTGACACCCTGCTCGAATTTTTTAAGCACCCCGCCGCAGGCGTGGTGGTAGCCCAGCACGAGCACCACCACGAACAGCTTGGCATGCATCCAGCCATTGCCAGGCCCCCAGCCAATGCCATAAACAATCCAGAGCCAAAGTCCCAGCGCAAGCGCCGGTACCGCCAAAATCGTGGTGAACCGCATCAACTTTCGCGCCATCAACAGCAAGCGTGCGCGCTCAGCCGAGGAGTCCGGAGGCACCATGGCCAAATTGACAAAGATGCGGGGTAAGTAGAACAAGCCGGCAAACCAGCTGGCCACAAAAACAATATGAAGCGATTTAATCCAAAGCATGGTGCGAAGTTTAAACGCCGGCTTTGGTAGAAATTACAGGCAAAAAAAACCCCAGCACGAATGCCGGGGCGGTAAGCCTGTTTGCTGTCACACATCAAGGCCCTGCTCAGGGAGGAAAAGCAGGAGGCAGCGAACTGCCCGGTCCGAATTTAACAAATAAAACGGCTTTCTCCAACAAAATCGTTGAAATATATTTCTAATTTCAGAAAAATTTGGACTGGCCATCAGGCGTCCATTCACCCTTTACACTTTTGACCATGACAAACTTTGCACCTTATCCCTTAGGCCGACCACGCCGCTTGCGCCGTGACACCTTCACGCGCAACCTGGTTCGTGAGCACGCCCTCACGCCGCACGACCTGATTTATCCGGTCTTTGTGGTGGATGGAAAGCAACACCGCGAGGCCATTTCGTCGATGCCGGGGGTAGAACGGCTGAGCCTGGATTTGCTACTACCAGTGGCCGAGGAGTGCGTCAAGCTGGGCATTCCGGTCATGGCTTTGTTCCCGGTCATTGACCCCGCCCTTAAAACCTGGGACGGGCGCGAAGCCCTCAACCCCGAGGGCCTGATCCCCCGCGTGGTGCGCGCGCTCAAAAAAGAGTTTCCTGACTTGGGCGTCATGACCGATGTGGCGCTGGACCCTTTCACCAGCCACGGACAAGACGGGCTCCCTGACCCGAACCCGGCTGAGAACGGCTACATCATGAACGAGCCCACCATCGAGATGCTGGTGCAACAAGCCCTGACTCAAGCTGAGGCAGGCGTAGACATCGTCGCGCCAAGCGACATGATGGACGGCCGCATTGGCGCCATTCGCCAAGCGCTAGAGGCCCGGCAATTTATTCACACACGCATCATGGCCTACAGCGCCAAATACGCCAGCGCCTTTTACGGTCCGTTCCGTGACGCCGTCGGCTCTGCCGGCAACCTGGGCAAAGCCGACAAAATGGTTTACCAGTTGGACCCGGGCAACACCGACGAGGCGCTGCGCGAAGTGGCGCTGGACATCGCCGAAGGCGCCGACATGGTG
>CAIMHL010000658.1 GCA_903840825.1 uncultured beta proteobacterium | reverse complement strand
TGGTCAGCCGCTGCAGCCACTCGACGCCGGCCTCCTCATTGTTGTACTCCACGCTGCCACCGGGTTGCAAAATCTCATACGGGCTCATGGTGGCATCGCCAATAAAGATGAGTTTGTAGTCTTTGTTGTACTTGCGGATGATGTCCCAGGTGTTGAACTTTTCGGCAAAGCGGCGCTTGTTGTTCTTCCACATGAAGTCGTACACGCAGTTGTGGAAGTAGTAAAACTCCAGGTGCTTGAACTCCGATTTGGTGGCGCTGAACAGCTCTTCAACCCGTTGGATGTGGTCGTCCATAGTGCCGCCCACGTCCATCAACAGCAGCACTTTGACGTTGTTGTGGCGCTCGGGCTGCATTTTGATGTCGAGGTAACCGGCGTTGGCGGCGGTGGCGCGGATGGTGTCATCCAAATTCAGCTCTTCTTCATGGCCTTCGCGGGCAAATTTACGCAAGCGGCGCAAGGCCACCTTGATGTTGCGGGTGCCCAGCTCTTGCGTGTCGTCGTAGTCTTTGTAGGCGCGTTGGTCCCACACTTTGACGGCGCTGCGGTTGCGGCTTTTGTCTTGCCCGATGCGGATGCCTTGCGGGTTTTGGCCGTAAGCGCCAAACGGGCTGGTACCGCCGGTGCCAATCCACTTGCTGCCGCCTTCGTGGCGTTCTTTTTGCTCTTCAAAGCGCTTTTTGAGCGTTTCCATGAGCTCGTCCCAGCCCATCTTCTCGATCTTGGCGCGCTCCTCGGGGCTTAAATCAAGCTCCAGGTTTTTGCGCAGCCAGTCCAGCGGAATGTCTTGGGTGAAGTCGGCAACCGTCTCGATGCCTTTGAAGTACGAGGAAAAGGCACGGTCGAACTTGTCAAAGTGCTTTTCATCCTTGACCAGCGTGGTGCGGCTCAGGTAGTAAAAGTCGTCAATTTTGTAGCCCGTGGCCTCGTCATCGCCTTCAGGCTCGGGGGTGTTGGGGCCAACGACGCCTTTTTGCAGGGCTTCCATCAGGGTCAAAAATTCTTTGACCGAGACCGGCAGCTTGGCCGAACGCAGGGTGTAGAAGAAGTCAATCAGCATGGCGTTTCCCTTAGTCGCGCGGCTTGCCCAGCAAGTACAAAAGTTGGGCTTTGGCTTCAGGCCATTCGCCAGCACGCATGCTGTACATCACGGTGTCGCGGATGGTGCCATCGCGGCGCAAGGCATGGCCGCGAATGACGCCGTCTTTTTTAGCCCCTAGGCGCTCAATGGCGGCTTGCGAGGCAAAGTTGAAATTGTCAGTGCGCCAACCCACCACCTGGCAACCCAGCGTCTCAAAGGCGTGCGTCATCATGAGCAATTTGCAGACCGAGTTGACATGGGTGCGCTGGCTGCTTTTGGCATACCAGGTGTAACCAATTTCCACCCGGTGGACGGCGGGCACGATGTCATGAAAGCTGGTACATCCCAGTACCTGGCCCGAGGCCGCATCGGTCACGGCAAAGGCAAAGCGGTTTCCAGCCTCGCGCATGGCCAAGGCGTCTTCAATGTATTTTTGGGTCTGCTCAGGCTCAGGCACCGAGGTGATGCGCAGTTTCCAGAGTTCGCCATCAGCGGCAGCGGCGCGCAGGCCGTTTTCGTGGCTCAAGGCCAGCGGCACTAAGCAAAGACCGCGTGCGGCCAAGGTGACCGGTTCAACGTGGGCCATTTTTAATTTCTCAGTCTGGTTTGTTTTTGCGTTTCTGCCAGCGCCGTGCGAGCTGCAGCCCGCCGCCGCCGCCCAGGCCTACCAGCAAAATGCCGCCAATGCTGGCGTTGCCATAGCCGGGGGCAAAGACGTCAAGGCCTAGCAGGCGTCCGAGCCAAAAACCCAGCAGGGCGCCGCCTACGAAGCCAATGGCGTCGGAAAGGCCCTCAGTCCAAAGCGATTTTTCCATCATTAACCGACCTTTTCTTTAACGGTTGTGGCGGTTCATGAACACCAGTTTTTCAAACAAGGTGACGTCTTGCTCGTTTTTGAGCAAGGCACCCACCAAGGGCGGCACGGCAACTTTGTCAACCTGGCTTTGCAGCACTTCCAGCGGGATATCTTCGGCCACCAGCAGCTTGAGCCAGTCCAGCAGCTCGCTGGTGGAGGGTTTCTTCTTTAAGCCGGGGAGGTTGCGCACGTCGTAAAACGTTTTCATGGCGGCACTTAGCAGCTCTTTTTTAAGACCGGGAAAGTGCACGTCCACAATGGTTTTCATGGTGTCGGCATCGGGGAACTTGATGTAGTGAAAGAAGCAACGGCGCAAGAAGGCGTCAGGCAGTTCTTTTTCGTTGTTGGACGTAATAAACACCAGTGGCCGGTTTTTGGCCTTGATCAGCTGGCGCGTCTCGTAGCAATAAAACTCCATGCGGTCAATTTCACGCAGCAAGTCGTTGGGGAACTCAATATCGGCCTTGTCGATCTCGTCAATCAGCAGGGCTACGGGCTCCTCGGCGGTAAAGGCCTGCCACAGCACACCTTTGAGAATGTAGTTGT
>CAIMHL010000657.1 GCA_903840825.1 uncultured beta proteobacterium | reverse complement strand
GGTGTTGGTGGTTGATGTGGTGCAGGTGTTGACGCAGCAGACCGACTACCAGACGGCACGCAAATATTGGAACAAGCTCAAAGAACGCATGAACAAAGAAGGCAGTGAGTCGGTGACAAACTGTCACCGACTGAAATTACCCGCAGCCGATGGCAAGAACTACCTTACCGACTGTGCCACCGCCGAAACCCTGCTTCGCTTAGTGCAATCTGTCCCAAGCCCCAAAGCCGAACCCATCAAGCTGTGGTTGGCCAAGGTGGGCTACGAGCGAATGCAAGAGCTGGCCGACCCGGCCTTGTCGCTGAACCGGGCGCGCCAAACCTGGCAGCAGCATGGGCGCAGTGACAAATGGATTGCGCAGCGCATGACCGGTCAAGAAACGCGCAACAAACTGACCGATTACTGGCGCGACCACGACATCAAAGAAGGCAGCGAGTTTGCCATCCTGACCAACATCATTCACCAAGAATGGACCGGTGTCAGCGTGACAGAACACAAGGAGATGAAGGGGCTAAGCAGCCACAACCTGCGTGATCACATGAGCGAAGCCGAGCTCATTTTTACGGCCTTAGCCGAGTTGTCCACACGGCAAATTTCTGAAAGTGTGGAGGCTACTGGGCTGCCAGAAAACAAATCGACGGCCAAAGCCGGAGGCCGTATTGCCGCCCAAGCACGCCAGCAGCTAGAAAACCAAACCGGCAAGTCGGTAGTCACCGGGGCCAGTTTTTTACCGCCCGCCGTCAAGAAAACTTTAAAGACTCCGCGCAAAGCATAGGGTGCAAGTGCGCTGCAAAATCTTATGGATGAGCCTGAAAAAATTGCCCTGTCTGCCCTGCAACATTGGCTCTACTGCCCGCGCCAATGTGGCTTGATTCACTTGGAGCAAGTGTTTGATGAAAATATTTACACCCTGCGCGGCCAGGCGCTGCACGCCAAGGTGGATGTGCCCGGTGTCGAAACGGCCAAGGGCGTGCGCGTAGAACGCGCCTTGCCGCTGTGGCATGACGCCCTAGGCTTGCTGGGCAAGTCAGACGTGGTTGAATTTTTGGCCGGTGGTGTGCCCTACCCGGTGGAATACAAACACGGCAGCCGCAACAAAGCGGCTGACATTGCCGCCTGCGACGATTTGCAACTGGCCGCGCAAGCAGTCTGCCTGCAAGCCATGTCGGGCAAACCAGTCAATGAGGGTGCCATCTATTACGCCACCTCCAAACGCCGCCGTGTCGTCGAGATCACCGAACAACTCCGCGCCGACGTGGCGCACACCGCCCAAGCCATACGAAACATGCTGGTCAGCGGTGAACTGCCCCCGCCTTTGAGCGCCGAACTCGCCGCCAAGCGCTGCAAGGCGTGCTCGTTACTTGAGCGTTGCCAGCCGCAAGCCACCCACGCCGGCGTGCTGGCGGCCTATGCCGCGCTGTTTGACCCTGATGCTTAACACGCCTTAAATTGGCACAGACATGCAACTCCTCAACACCCTCTACATCACCACGCCCGAGACCTACCTACGGCTAGAAAACGACACCTTGCGCGTAGAGATTGACCGAGAAACCC
>CAIMHL010000656.1 GCA_903840825.1 uncultured beta proteobacterium | reverse complement strand
TCCCGCACCCCTTTGATGTGCTTTCGCCAGCGGCCATCAATCAGAGCCCCATAGGCCAGCCGCTCGCTGAACTCAGACGAGGTCAAGCCCGAAATCATCTTGAGCTGTGCCAGATCTTCCAACAACTCCGGGTTGGCCGCCAAATAGCCCACACGAATATTGGGCGAGATGGTCTTGGAGAAGCTGCTGATGTAGATGACCCGGTTCAGCTGATCGAGGCTGGCCAGCGAGGGCCGGGGTTCAGGGTCAAGATCGGCATAAATATCGTTTTCAACGACCAAAAAGTCATACTTGTCAGCCAACTGCATCACACGGTGCAAATGCGCCAACTGGGCGACAGATCCGGTGGGACTCTGCAAGCGGGGTTGCGTGAAAAAAACTTTGGGCCGGTGCTCAATCACCCGCTGTTCCAGGGCAACCAAATCGTAGCCCGAGGGCGTGCGGGGCACACCGACCAAGCGTGCGCCCAAAAAGCGAAGTGAAAACAGCAAATTGGGGTAGCCCGGATCATCCACCAACACCGCATCGCCGGGACGAACCAGACGCCGCGCCACCAAATCCATGGCCTGGCTGGAGCCATGCGTTAAAAGCACCTGCTCGGAACTCACCGCAATTTCTTGCTCTGACAACAAATCCCGCACCAGTTGGCGCAAAGGCGGGTAGCCTTTGGGCTCACCGTAGCCGCCCAGGTCGACGTTGTCAGTGGCCAAGGTGCGCAAACTGCGCCGCACCCCTTCCTGAAAGAGCCAGTCCCCCGGCAGCCAGCCGCAGCCCGGCTTCATTTTCAAGGCCCGGTTCTCGAAAATCCGGCGCAAATACCACATGGAGTCAAAACTGAAATTCGGGCTTTGCCCCGGAATTTCTGTGGCAGAGGCAGGCCGGTGCTTGACGAAAAACCCCGAGTGAGGGCGAGAGGCAAAGTAGCCTTGCGCCACCAACCGGTCATAGGCATCCACCACGGTAAACACACTCACTTCGTGGGCGTGCGCAAACTGGCGAATAGAGGGCGCCTTGGAGCCCGGGCGCATCGATCCAGCCTGAATAATCAATCGAAAACCGTCCACGATTTGGGTTACCAAGGGAGACGGACTTTGTGGATTTAAAGAGAACATGACGTGAACCAAGGGTATGTATGTACCGGGCTTGCGCACTGCACAGTGCACCCCGAAAAAGAGGCTAACTGTATCTGGTCCAGACCCGTGTGCCGAACTATATTCCGCCCAGTTCACGGATTAGCTATTCATTTATTGGAGTTTTATGCACGTTCAAAGCCCCCTCAAAAACAAAGACCTGATGGCCCGCCGACAAGCCGCGCTTCCACGCGGCGTGGGCCAAAGCCACGAAGTGTTTATTGCACGCGGGGAAAACGCGGAGGTCTGGGACGTTGAGGGCAAGCGCTATGTCGATTTTGCAGGCGGCATCGCAGTGCTCAATACCGGGCACCGCCACCCTGCCATCATTGCGGCAGTCAAAGCCCAGCTAGACCTCTACACCCACACCTGCTTTCAGGTGCTGGCCTACGAGCCTTATGTTGAACTGGCCGAGCGCATCAACGCCATGGCCCCCGGCGACTTTGCCAAGAAGACTTTGTTTTTGACCACCGGCTCAGAAGCCGTTGAGAACGCCATCAAAATTGCACGCAGCTTCACCAAGCGGGCAGCGGTCATTGCATTTACCAGCGGCTACCACGGCCGCACCTTGCTGACCCTGGGACTGACCGGCAAGGTGGCCCCTTACAAAACCGGCTTCGGCCCCTTCCCGGCCGAGATTTTTCATGCCCAGTTCCCCGATGCGCTGCACGGCGTGAGTATTGATGACTCAATTGCATCTATTGAAATGATCTTTAAAAATGATGTCGAGGCCAGCCGGGTCGCAGCCATCATTGTGGAGCCCGTGCAGGGTGAAGGTGGTTTTAATGTGGCCCCACCCGAGTTTTTGCAGCGCCTGCGCGCACTGTGCGATCAGCACGGAATTTTGATGATTGCCGACGAGATTCAAACCGGGGCGGGCCGTACCGGCACCTGGTTTGCGATGGAGCAAAGTGGCGTAGCACCCGACATGATCACCATGGCGAAATCCATGGCAGGCGGTTTCCCTATTTCCGCAGTGGTGGGTCGCGCTGACGTCATGGACGCCCCTGCCCCAGGTGGACTGGGCGGCACTTACGCAGGCAGCCCCATGTCTTGCGCTGCCGCGTTGGCGGTGCTCGATGTCTTTGAAAAAGAGGATTTACTGGCGCGCAGTCGCCAACTGGGCGCCTATCTGGTGGCCAACCTCAAAGCACTGGCCGCCCAAAACCCGTGCATCGCCGATGTCCGCGGACTGGGTGCGATGGTAGCCATTGAGCTCTGCAAGGGCGGTGACCTCAAACAACCCGATGCCGATATGGCCAAACGGCTTTGCACTGAAGCCACCCAGCGGGGATTGATCTTGCTGTCTTGCGGAACATACGGAAACGTCATCCGCATTTTGGTGCCTCTCACAGCCAGTGATGCTATCGTTGATGAAGGCTTGGCCATTATTAAGGCCTCGCTGGCGGCGGTTCAAGGCACCTGAGGCGAGTCCGGACTCGTTGGGCATGCTAATTGCATCCATCCCAGAATGCACCGTGATAAACGCACCGGTATTGATTGTTTAAGGTTTCTAAAAAAATGTCGTTCAAAGAACTGGTCAAGTTTGCAGGTGTTCAAAAAACATACGATGGGAAAACCCTGGTCGTTCGGGATTTAAACCTGGACATCCAGGCAGGTGAATTTCTTTCCCTGCTGGGCCCTTCAGGCTCAGGAAAAACCACCACACTGATGATGTTGGCCGGCTTTGAGTCACCCACAGCGGGCGAGATTTTTCTGGATGGCAAGCCCATCACCAAAACGCCGCCGCACAAGCGCAACTTTGGCATGGTGTTTCAAAATTACGCCCTGTTTCCGCACATGACGGTGGCTGACAACGTGGCCTACCCTTTAACGGTGCGCAAAGTCAACTCGGTTGACCGTGCCAAGCGCACCCAAAGAGCATTGGATATGGTGCAAATGGGCGGCATGGGTGAGCGATTTCCGGGTCAACTCTCGGGTGGGCAGCAGCAGCGCGTTGCTCTGGCCCGCGCACTGGTTTTTGACCCGCAATTGGTATTGATGGACGAGCCACTGGGGGCGCTGGACAAACAGTTGCGCGAGCACATGCAAATTGAACTCAAGGCCCTGCACCGCCAACTGGGCCTCACCTTTATCTATGTCACCCACGACCAATCTGAGGCCCTCACCATGTCAGACCGCGTCGCTGTTTTTAGCGATGGGGCGATCCAACAGATTGAGGGCGTCAGCCAACTGTATGAAACCCCTGCCAACCGGTTTGTAGCTGGTTTTGTGGGCGACAACACCGTTTTTAACGGCAAAGTTTCCCATATTTCCAACGACCAATGCAGCGTTCAATTAGCTTGCGGCACGGTCTTGTCAGGGCTTAACGTCAATGCCGCTAAACAAGCCAACCAGGTGCAAGCCTGCATTCGGCCCGAGCGAATTGTGGTGCACCTGGCCGACACCAAACCGGCCCATAACAATCTGGCGGCCAAGGTCACCGATGTCATTTACTTTGGCGACCACTTGCGTTTGCGCTGCACCCTGCCCGACCAGGAAGACGCAACCGTCAAAATCCCCCTTTCCAGCAATGCGATTCCCCAGGCCGGTCAATCCGTCTGGCTGCATTTGCCCCCCGAGCACCTCAGGATCTACCTTTGATCCGATTGCAAACCTTGATTTATTGACTCACAAAATTTAAAAGGAAACACCCCCATGAAACTCAAACCTGTCGTCGCTGCCGTTGCAGTGATCGCTTCTTTTGCCAGCTTTGCACAAACCCAAATTACGGTCGTTAATTTTGGTGGTGCCAACGGTAACGCGCAGAAAAAAGCCTACTTCGAGCCCTATGAAAAGGCCAGCGGCAACAAAGTAATTGGTGTTGAATACAACGGTGAACAAGCCAAAATCAAGGCCATGGTTGAAGCCAAAAAGGTCACTTGGGATGTGGTGGAAGTGGAATCTCCTGACATGGCCCGCGGTTGCGATGAAGGCCTGTTTGAGAAGCTGGATTACAGCAAAATTGGCAACAAGGCTGACTTCACCCCCGCTGCCGTGCATGAGTGCGGTATTGGCACATTTGTCTGGTCCACCGTGATGGCCTACAACGCCGACAAAGTGAAAACAGCGCCTGTCACCTGGGCTGACTTTTGGGACACTAAAAAGATTGCCGGCAAACGCGGCATGCGCAAAGGCGCGCGCTACAACCTTGAGTTTGCCCTCATGGCCGACGGCGTTGCCGTCCAAGACGTCTACAAAGTACTGGCTACCAAAGACGGCGCCGAGCGTGCCTTCAAGAAGCTGACTGAACTCAAACCCAACATCCAGTGGTGGGAAGCAGGCGCACAGCCGCCCCAGTTTTTGGTAGCCGGTGATGTGGCCCTGACCACGGCTTACAACGGCCGCATTGATGCCGCCCAGCGCGAAGGTAAAAACTTGCAAATTACCTGGACCGGTGGCATTTACGATCTGGACTACTGGGCTATGCCCAAAGGCGGCGCCAATAAGGACGCTGCTTTGAAATACATCGCCATGGCCAGCAGCGCAGATGCCCAAAGCGAATACGCCAAACTGATCTCTTACGGCCCCACCAACACCAAAGCCCTGGCCAAACTGGATGCCAAAACGCTGGGACTGTTGCCAACGTCTGCAGCAAACGCCAAGACTGCGCTGCAATTCAACGTGAATTTCTGGGCTGACCAAGGCGAAGCCCTGGAAAAGCGTTTTGCCGCTTGGGCTGCTCAGTAAATAGTTGAAACAAGAGATCGCGATGACACCCACTTCGACCCTGGCCCCTTCCTTGCCCCTCAACCTGGCAAGTCAATTACAGCGGGCCGAGCGTCGCAAAAAAGTGTTCGCGATCTCTTTGACGCTGCCTTTACTGCTGTTTTTACTGGCTACTTTTATTATTCCTATAGGCGCGCTACTGACACGCGCCGTGGAAAACCCTGAAGTAGCCAGCACGCTGGGCCGCACCGCTCAGGCACTGAACCAGTGGGACCGCACTTCTGCACCGCCAGATGCGGCTTATTCTGCGCTGATCGAGGACTTGTCTGCCATCAAGGAGCAATCCGATGCGGGCGCGCTGGCGCGCCGCCTCAACAGTGATATCAGCGGCGCTCGCTCCCTGATCATGACCACTTACCGCGCCCTGCCCTTCGAGAAAAACCTGACCCCTCTTCAGACCCGTGAGCGTCTGCTCGCCCTGGATGCGCGCTGGGGAGAGCTGGGCTATTGGCAGGCCATTGCAAAAAACGGCGCTCGCTGGACGCCGGAT
>CAIMHL010000655.1 GCA_903840825.1 uncultured beta proteobacterium | reverse complement strand
GTGCCTTTACCAAGGCGAACAAGCTCTTGGCGGCTTGATGGCTCGCAAGTTTCGTGTTGCTGCGCTGGATTTCGCCAGCGATCGTTCAGGCTTTAGGAGCGGTGTTGATCCATTAGACCGGTATTTCCGCGCCCAAGTCAGTCAGGACATCAAGCGTCGGGTGACGGCTTGCTTTGTGGCGACCAATGCGCATGGCCAAATCGCTGCTTACTACACACTCGCTTCGGCCAGCGTGTTGTTGGTGGACCTGCCTGAAGCACTCGCTAAAAAACTGCCGCGCTATCCTAGCGTGCCTGCCGTGCGGATGGGGCGCCTCGCCGTTGATCAAGCTTTTAAAGGCCAGGGTTTGGGTGCAGCCTTGCTGGCTGATGCACTGCGCCGCGTAGTGACAGCAGAGATCGCAGCGTATGCTCTCGTTGTGGACGCCAAGGATGAAACTGCTGCTCGGTTATATGCGCACCATGGTTTCATTGCGTTACCGGAGCAGCCCTTGTTTCTGTTTATTCCACTAGCGACGGTCAAAGACCTGATCAAGTGAAGCCCCGTGGCACTACGACAACGTGCCGATCAGCCCTCTTTCCCAAAGGAAATAGCCTTCCTAGGCTAATTCAAATCCCCTCGATTAGAACTTGCTGCTGATCAGCGTAGGCATCGACGATTTTCAACGCCAATGCACGGCATATACCAGCCACGCCAGCGTTAGTTCTCGACAAATTGGCAACCATTGCATTGACGGGGAAGACCTGTGCGCGCAAAGGGGACAATGCCCGGTTCGTCGTCAGCTGGGGCCTGCCCAGAATACTCTCGGCAAGGCCAAAAACCGCGCCTCGCCCAATCGTTATGGTTTTCGATCCCCACATGGCACTGACTTCGCCATCCAAAATCATAAATGCCTGTTCCGGTCCGGATGAACTATTCCAATGCGCTTCGCTAAAAAGCATTGTTCGTGGGGTTAGTAAAGCCAAAGTCTTGATGTACAGCAATTCCTCTGGAGAATAACTCTCTGCCGAATCGCCATGATTAATAATGGTCTTTAAAAACTCTTGCGCCTGATTCGATGACCAGGAACCAAGACTGGACCGAACCAAGGGTTTTTCCCCCTTGCCTGTTGGAGGAGCTGCAAAATGATTCAAGGTCGCCAACTGAAGGCAAAGCCCTTCAATCCCAGCTTTGATCGGGATAGTCTCGGAAGAAATTAGTCTCCTTACGTGATCAAGGGGTAGCTGCTGACACCGTACCTCCCCTTTGGCTCTAACAGATGCGACCCTGACCCCGAGTTGAAAGAGTGCTTGCTCACCAATCAGATGCCCCCTTCCCAATAAGCCGATTCTCCTGCCTGTTTCGGGGTCGAAGACCTCTACCTGGCCATCTTGGATGATGAAAATATCCCTTGCCTCTTCACCTTTATTGAAAATAATTTGCTCTTCAGCGTAATTTGCAATGGAGATGGCAGGATGACTTGGTTTCATTGATGTCATTTTTTCGATCAATAGCCTAGGGGCTTTTGGGGCAGGGCAGTCAGAGGTGGTGCCGCGCAGTTGGACAGTTGTTATGAATTAAGGAGTGGCGAGAGGTTACGGCGGGGACGTCATCTTCCGT
>CAIMHL010000654.1 GCA_903840825.1 uncultured beta proteobacterium | reverse complement strand
CCTGATCTGAAATCCCGCGCCGACCCCGGCCCTGTCATTGACCAAGCCTTCAACCCCACCGCACGCCGCTTGCAAGCCCTGCGCATGCCCACTATTGCCGCCGTGAACGGTGTGGCTGCCGGGGCTGGGGCCTCGTTGGCCATGAGCTGCGACATCACTATTGCTGCACCCACCGCTAGTTTTATCCAGGCTTTCAGCAAAATTGGCTTGATTCCCGATGCGGGCGGTAGCTGGTTGCTGACCGAGCGCCTGGGCCTAGCCCGCGCTATGGCACTGGCCATGACGGGCGACAAGCTGGGGGCGGCCCAAGCCAAAGAGTGGGGCATGATTTGGGATGTGGCCGACGACTGTGTCGCTGCCGCCGCCACGTTAGCCGAACGCTTGGCCGCTATGCCCACACAAGCGCTGGTGGCCACGCGCCATCTGTTGCAGAGCAGCAGCACACGCACCCTAAGTGCCCAACTGGACCAGGAGCGCGACACCCAATCCGCGATGGGTCAAACCGACGATTACATCGAGGGCGTGATGGCGTTTCGGGAAAAACGCGTGCCCCACTTTACGGGGCGCTAAGTTCAGCTTAGTCCGCGTGGCCCAGCCACTTCGAGAGGCGCTGCGAGTCACGCGTCGCCAAGCGCCAGGTGGTGACGTTTTTGGGCAGGTTCAGCGTCAGCTTCAAAAGCCGCTTGTCCCTAGCCACCAAAACACCCACCTTGGTGGCGTAGCCAGCGTAGAGCGATAAGTCATCGAGCTTGTGCATGCGCCACTGCGTGGCTGCTTTGCCTGTGCCCACCTCCAGGCCCAGCCATTCGTCCCCTACGGCCAAACCAGCCTGTTCAGCGGCCCCCCCACGCAAAACCACTTTGACGTGAATACCCGTGCTCTCGGACACCCGCAAGCCGAGGCGCTGGGCCAATTGGGCAGGCTCTTCCAGCACCGCAACACCTTGCGCTTCCAGCAAGGGTTTGAGCGGCAACTCAGCGGTGGTATGCACCCATTGCTGGATCTCTTTGGCAAACGAGCGGCCCGAGAGTTCAGCCAACACGCTGCACAAGTCGGCTTCGGTCATCGGCCCGCCTTGGGTGCGTTTCCACAGGCCCCGCATAACGTCATCCAGCGTGGTTTTGCCCTCGGCGCGCAGCGTCAGGTCCAGGCACAGGGCGACCAGCGAGCCCTTGGTGTAGTAGCTCACCGTGGCGTTGGGCGTGTTTTCGTCCTGGCGGTAGTACTTCACCCAGGCGTCAAAACTGGCTTGCGCCACGCTTTGCACCTCGCGCCCCGGCGTCTGCATGACCTGGTTGATGGTTTTGTTGAGCAGCTTCAGGTAAGTGGCATCGTCAATTAACCCGGCGCGGTGCAGCAGCAAGTCGTCGTAGTAGCTGGTGAAGCCTTCAAAAAACCACAGCAGCTCGGTGTAATTTTCAGTGCCGTAGTTGTAGCCTGCAAACTCGGCAGGGCGCAGTTGCTTCACGTTCCAGGTGTGGAAATACTCGTGGCTAATGAGGCCCAGCAGGGTGGTGTAGCCCTCGGTGTACTTAGGCTTGGTACTTTTTGGCAGCGACGCCGGCGCCAGCTGGGGCAGGTCTTTTCGGGTGCAAATCAGGGCGGTTGAGTTGCGGTGCTCCAGCCCGCCGTAGCCATCGTCCACGGCGTTGAGCATAAAAAGGTAGTTTTTATGCGGGGCTTTAGGGGTCGATTTCTTGCCCTTTTGGGCGCCGTGCCAAAACCGAATTTCGGTTTCGCAAATGGCCTGCGTGTCGGCCAACAAACGGGCACTGTCAAAGCTGGGCGGCGTCCCCGCCACCACAAACCGGTGCGGGATGCCACCAGCCACAAACGCGCCTTGCCAAAAGTCGCCCATCTCCACCGGGCAGTCCGCCAGCTCGTCGTAATGGGAGGCGCTGTAAGTGCCAAAACCAGCTTTTGTGGTCTTGAGCGGGGTCAAGCCGGTGGCTACTTGCCAGCCAGTTGGTGTATTTTTTGAGAGCAGCTCCAGCGTGTGGGGCTGCTGGGTTTGCCCTGCGACCTGTAAAAACAAGCTGGTGCCGTTGAAAAACCCGCGCTGCGTGTCCAGCCAAGCGGTGCGCACCGAGTTGTCCAGCGCATAAACCTCGTAGCTCAACACCAGCGCCTGCTTGGGCTTGCAATCAATTTCCCAAGTGCATTTGTCGATCTGCCGCAGCGCCACCACTTTGTTGCCTTGGCGGGCCGTCAGGTGTTGCAAATTTTTCGAAAACTCACGCACCAAGTAGCTGCCCGGAATCCACACCGGCAAGCT
The DNA here is from genome assembly GCA_903840825.1 of uncultured beta proteobacterium. Taxonomy (GTDB): domain Bacteria; phylum Pseudomonadota; class Gammaproteobacteria; order Burkholderiales; family Burkholderiaceae_C; genus Rhodoferax. The sequence continues at coordinate 4,241 of CAIMHL010000654.1, read as the reverse complement.
CACGCGCTGCAGGGCAGCCGGTTGCGCCACGGTGAGGGTCACCGCAAACAAATGGGCATGCAGGTCTTGCACCTGCACGCGGTAGGCCAGCGCCGCAGTAGTCATTAGTTTTTGGCGCTCAGGTGTTTTTCGACCTCGGCGGCGCTTATCGCACCGGGGATACGTGTGCCGTCCAAAAATACCAGGGTGGGGGTGCCAGTAATCTTGTATTTGCGCCCGAGTTCAACGTTGCGCTCAATGGCGCTCACGTCACAGCTTGATGTTTTGGGCGACTGGTCGCGCACCATCCAGTCTTGCCAGGCTTTGATTTTGTCTTTGGCACACCAAATGTTTTTGGAGCGTTCAGTGGAGTCAGCGCTGAGGATGGGATACAAAAACATGTGGATGGTCACGTTGTCCACCTTTTGCAAGTCGCGCTCAAAGCGCTTGCAGTAGCCGCAGTTGGGGTCTTCAAAGACCGCCATTTTTCGTTTGCCGTTGCCGCGAACGATGGTGAAAGCATCTTTAATAGGTAAATCAGAGAAGCTGATGGCGGTGAGCTTTTCGATGCGTTCTTCGGTCAGATTGCGCCGTTGTTTGGTGTCAATCAAATTGCCCTGCACCAAGTAGTTGCCATCTGCATCGGTGTAATAAATTTCGGTGCCGTTGACGCGAATTTCAAACAAGCCCGCTATCGGGCTTTTGGTCACTTCGTCAATTTTTTGCAGCTGTGGAATACGTTCCAGCAGATTTTTGCGAATCACGGCTTCTTGGGCAGAGGCCCCGAAGTTGGCGACCAGAGCGATAACAAGCAATACTTTTTTCGATAATTTCATCATGACACGATCATTCATTTACTTAAAACCCATGGCCTGTTTGGCAACCCATTGTTTGAGGGGGCCGCTGCGCTCAAAACCGCTCATGCCCCAGTTGCGCAAGTTTTTCCAAGGCGCGCCGGTTTGAGAAAACAGCTTTTGCAAGCCATCCATGGCCGCACCCATGATCAATACGTCTGTGATGCGCGCCCGCGCATAGCGGCGCAATAACTTTTCATCGCCTACGCCACGCCAGTATTCGCGGTGCTGCAAGGTGTCGGCCAACGCTTGCGCATCGGCCAGGCCTAAATTGAGGCCTTGCCCGGCCAGCGGGTGCAAGGTGTGCGCAGCGTCGCCCGCCAAAGCCCAGGCTTTGCCTTGGTGTACGCCCGCCCATTGCTCGGTGAGGGCCATTTGCAAGGGCCAGGTGGCGCGCTCGCTGCTCAGTTGAATTTTGCCCAGGCAGCCTTCGCTGGCTTGTGTGAGCTGTTGGCAAAAATCTTCAGGGCTCATAGCCTGCAAAGCCTGCGCACGCGCATGTGGCACCGACCAGACCACCGCCACCGTGTGGCCTTGGGGCCCGTCTAGCGGCAAAAACGCCAAAATCTCACCCTCGGTAAACCACTGGCGCGCTACTTGGCCGTGCGGTGCTTCGCTGGTTACGCGGGCTGCCAATGCGGTTTGGGGGTAGTGCGTGACCTCAAATTCAATCCCAAACTCGGCGCGGGTGCTGCTGGTTTTGCCTTCGCAAATCACGGTCAGGGCGGCATCTTGCGGGGCGTCCAGCAGGTGTATCAAAGGCTGAAAACGCACGGCATCGCGCAATTGCGCCTCCAGCACGGGCACATCCACAATCCAGGTCAATCCGGGTACGCTCAAAGCGCTGGCGTCAAAGTTGACTTCGCCCCCCGCATCGCCCTTGACCTGCATGGACAGCACTTCGGTTGCGTGCTGCGGTTCGGGCCAGCAACGCAATGAGTTCAGCAGCGCTTTGGATTGGGCGTTCAAGGCGTAGGCCCGAACATCAGGCGCCTCGCCGCGTGGCGCGGCTTGTGTGACCAAGCCCACGCGAAGCCGCGCGCGCGCCAGCAAAAGGGCCAAAGTCTGCCCCACAATCCCGCCGCCACGGATGCAAATATCTAAGGGTTGAGTCATTGCCGGATTGTAGAAGCCGAGGGGCCTGCGGACGGGTGTCAGCCAAATACCCGCATCGAATACACTTAAAAGATAGATTTATTAGCGCTTGAGGGGACCCACTGCCATGGTGCGCAGTGAGCCCGCGCAGACTCCAACTGTTTAGGATTTTTATGAAATGTGGCATCGTCGGTCTTCCAAATGTGGGCAAATCCACACTGTTTAATGCCTTGACCAAGGCCGGCATCCCCGCTGAAAACTACCCGTTTTGCACCATTGAGCCCAATGTGGGCATCGTCGAAGTGCCCGACCTGCGTTTGGATGCGCTCTCAAAAATCGTCAACCCGCAAAAGGTGCAACGCGCCATTGTTGAGTTTGTGGATATTGCCGGTTTGGTGGCCGGTGCCAGCACCGGCGAGGGGCTGGGCAACAAGTTTTTGGCCCACATCCGCGAAACCGACGCCATCATCAATGTGGTGCGCTGCTTTGAAGACGACAACGTGATTCACGTTGCTGGCCGGGTGGACCCGATCTCGGACATCGAAGTCATTCAAACCGAGCTGTGCCTGGCCGACATGACGGCGGTAGAAAAAGCCCTGCACCGTGTCACCAAGTTGGCCCGCTCAGGCGACAAAGAATCCATCAAACTGGTGGCCATTCTTGAAAAATGCCAGGCCGCGCTGAACGAAGCCAAGCCCGTGCGCACGCTGGACTTCAGCAAAGAAGAGCTGCCGCTGCTCACGCAGTTTTTCTTGATCACTGCCAAGCCCGCCATGTTTGTGGCCAACGTGTCTGAAGACGGGTTCGAGAACAACCCCTTCCTGGATCGTTTAACAGCTTACGCCAAGTCGCAAAATGCGCCGGTGGTGGCGATTTGCGCCAAGATGGAAGCCGAAATGGCCGACATGGAAGAAGAAGACAAGCAAATGTTTTTGAGCGAAATCGGTCAAACCGAGCCCGGCCTGAACCGATTGATCGTGGCCGCCTACAAGCTCCTGGGCTTGCAAACCTACTTCACCGCAGGCGTCAAAGAGGTTCGCGCCTGGACCATCCATGTGGGCGACACCGGCCCACAGGCCGCAGGCGTGATTCACACCGATTTCGAGAAAGGCTACATCCGCGCCCAGACCATCGCGTTTGACGACTACATCACCTTCAAAGGCGAGCAAGGCGCCAAAGACGCCGGCAAGATGCGCGCTGAGGGCAAGGAATACGTGGTGAAAGACGGCGACGTGATGAATTTTTTGTTTAGTTCTTAGATTTATAACGAATAGGGCTGTAGAGCCCTTTTTATGTGCTTAACCAGCTCATTTATTAATAGCACTTTCGGGTGCTATTTTTGTTTTTGGTAACCATTGGGTCGGTTACTTGTCGCACTCTCACTTCTGGACCTCCCAAGGATTGATGATGGCCACGCCGGTGGGCAGGAAATCAGCGACGTTGCGTGTGACCACCGTCATGCCATGCACCAGCGCCGTCGCCGCGATGAGTGAATCGCGCTCGCCGCGCTTATCGGGAACATGCAACTGGGCGCAGCGTTGCGCCACGGCTGTGTCCACTGGCAGCGTGCGCCCGGAAAACTCGGGCAATACGTGTTGCTCCAGCCATGACCTCAGCATGGTCCCTTGAGTGGCATCCTTTCGTTCAATCGATAGAACGCCAAGCTCCAGTTCCAAAATAGTGATGGCCGACACAAAGAGGTCAGCGGCATCAACGTTTTGCGCCCAAGCAGCCACGTTCAAATCGGCCTTACCAAGTCGCACCTTGCGCAATTCGGACACCACGTTGGTATCAAGAACATACATCATGAAAAGTCAACCGACCGGGGCTCGATGGTCACGCGCACAGGTTCAAACTCGATGTCGGCAATACCCGGCATAGCCAGCGCATCGGCAATGTTGCGTCGCTGCTTGGTCAGCTGCTGGTAGTCCTCGAAGCGCATCAGCACATGGGCCGGTCGGCCTCGGTCTGTAATGAATACCGGCCCCTTATTGGCAGCCCGCTTTGCCTCGCTCGCCCCTTGGTTGAACTCGCGGCTTGATATGGTTGTAATGGTCATAGCGACACCTTGTAGGCTTAAATAATGTAAATATGTTACTACTTTAGCAAGGCGGTGAGCAGATTTCTATCTTGCTTGCAAACTTACGTCATCGCGACCACCAAGCCTGTCCCCGAACTGACCATCGCCTTCAAAGGCGAACAAGGAGTCGAATACGGTGGTGTGATTGACTAGAGGTCGTAATCGCCTTACAATTTTTAAAAATGTAAGGAGTTAAAAATGTCAGAAGCTACCCTCACAAGCAAGGGGCAAAT